>NZ_FNSK01000003.1:80000-280981 GCF_900105075.1 Rhodobacter sp. 24-YEA-8 | reverse complement strand
GGTTTCGACCCAGTCCCCGGCGATGAGGTGACGGCCATGTGGAGTGAAGGTCATGTCATATTCCTTACGGATCAGAGAGAAGCAGCCCGGGGCTGCGGCCCTGGTTGCGGAAGCGGCGGCGATGTGTGACGCGCGGCAAAGCCTTGCGGTCAGAATTTGGGGAAATGGGCGATATGAGTGCCGATACATACCAGATCCCCGCCCTGGCTGATCCTGACCTCGGCTTCGGTATTCGATTTTTCGGGAACAGCTTTGCGCACGGTGTAGAGCACACTCAGCGTCTTTCCGAGCGGGATGCTGCGCAGAAAGCGGATCTTTTCATAACCATAGGTGACACCCGGATGGCCTGCCTTCAACAGATAGCGGGTGGAGGCCCCGGCCATCAGCCCGACCAGCAGCGCGCCTTGCACGATGCGGCCACCGAGCCCGTTTTCAAGGGCATAGGCCTCATCGGTATGGTTCGGGTGATCGTCAAGCGTGATCCGGGCGAAGTCCAGCACATCGGTCTCGCAGATCTCTTTCTCGAACGTCACGCTGGTGCCAATCAACGCTTCCAGTGTTTCGGCCTGCATGGCTTTTCTCTTCCTTTGACGGATCTGTGTGTCGGAAACCCGGGGTCCGTAAGCCTGACCACTAGGGCGGTTTATCTGTCCTGCGCCCCGCGCAGGATGCGGAGAAGCGACTGTGCCGGTCCGCTCAGCGCGCCGCCTGATCGGGTGATGATGCCGTAATCGGGGTTGCTCCCCTGAATGTCGAGCGGCAGGATCTTGAGCGCATGTTCGGCTTCGAAGAAGCGGCAGACCGCTGCCGGCAATAGGGCGACAAGGCCTGGATCGCGGACCAGCAGCGCGACGGTCGCGAAGGTAGATGAGGTCTCGATCACATTGGTCGGCAACTGTATTCCGGCATTCGACAACGTTCGCTCCAGCATGGCGCGCAGCGGCATCAGACTGGGATAGACGATCCAGGAGTAGCGGGCGAGATCGGCAAGGCCGGGCTTGTCGATATGTGCCAGCGGGTGGCGACTGCCGACGGCGATATGCAGCGGCTCGGTCCAGAGCGGTTCATAATTGTAAAGGCCGGGATTGGGGCTGACCATCACGCGGCCAATGGCCAGATCGATCCGGTTCTGGTCCAGCGCTTCCAGAAGGCCGGCGCTGGTATCCTCGATGATCTGCAGCGACAGATCGGGGAATTCCTCACGCAAGGTGCAGATGGATTGCGCGAAAACATCGGGGATCGCCCCCATGATGGTTCCGACCGAGAGCCGCCGGGCATGGCCAAGCTGGATGGTGCCGATCTCGATACACATGGATTCCACATCGGCCCGCATCAGCCAGGCATAACGGATCAGACATTGCCCGAGTTCGGTCGGGCTGAGGCCGGAGGGAGAACGCTCGAACAGCACCGAGCCGATTATGTCCTCGATTTCGGCAAGCGCCTTGCTGGCGGCCGATTGGGTGATCGCCAGTTCTGCCGCCGCGCGGCGTAGTGATCGATGCTGATCAAGTGCAACCAGCAGGCTGAACTGACGCATTCTCAGGCGACTGAGGATCCTGCTTACCGAAACGACCATCTTTCTCTCCGTCATGGCGGCGACAGGGGACACCCCCCCTCGCACAACCATCCCCCCGGAAGGCGGGGAAGGACAAGCGCCCCTGTGACATGCACTGCCAGA
The DNA here is from genome assembly GCF_900105075.1 of Rhodobacter sp. 24-YEA-8. Taxonomy (NCBI): domain Bacteria; kingdom Pseudomonadati; phylum Pseudomonadota; class Alphaproteobacteria; order Rhodobacterales; genus Rhodobacter; species Rhodobacter sp. 24-YEA-8. The sequence goes on along the minus strand of NZ_FNSK01000003.1, from coordinate 279,303 downwards.
GCGCAACACCGGGGCGTCAGTTCGGCTTCAGCGACCCCAGTGCAGAACCAGCGGGTCGAGACGGCGGGCCAGATCCAGCAGCCCTGCGCGGGTTTCCGGTGTCATCGGTGCGAACGGATGCCGCGGCGCGGCGCATTTGATCACACCACCCTCTTCCATCAGGGTTTTGCAGGCCAGAAGCCCGCTTTGCCGGTTCTCATAATTGATCAGAGGAAGCCAGTTGCGATAGCCGTCCAGCGCCTCGTCGCGGCGCCCCTCACGATGTGCTACGATGATCGGGCGCAACCCGTCTGCATAGGCCCCGCCGGTCATCGAGCCGGTGGCGCCGGCATCAAGATCGGGCATCAGTGTAATCGCCTCTTCGCCATCCCAGGGGCCTTCGACCGCATCCCCGCCAAGGCGGATCAGTTCGCGCAGCTTGGCTGCGGTGCCGGGCACTTCGATCTTGAAATAGCTGAGCTGCTCGATCTCGCGCGCCATATTGGCAAGGCTTGCGGCAGACAGGCTGGTGCCGCTGATCGGCGCATCCTGATACATGATCGGGATATTGATCGCATCCGAGAGCCGGGCGAAATACTCATAGATCAGCGGCTCGGCCACCCGCAGGGTTGCGCCGTGATAGGGTGGCAGCACCATCACCATGGCCGCACCCATCGCTTCGGCAGCCATGCTGCGCTCGATGCAGATCCGGGTGCTGTAATGGCTGGTGGTGACGATAACCGGCACCCGGCCGCCGGCATGTTCCAAAATGGAGCGGGTCAGGATCGCGCGTTCGTCATCCGAGAGCAGGAACTGTTCAGAGTAGTTTGCCAGGATCGACAGGCCATCGACACCGGAATCGATCATGAAGTCGACGGCACGCAATTGGCCGGGCAGATCAATGCTGCCGTCTTCGGCGAAGATGGTGGGGACAACGGGGAAGATGCCGCTGTAGCGTGGTGCGGTGCTCTGGGTCATGTCGGGATCCTTTGGTCAGTATGGCGACCTGTGGCCGGCCGGAAATTCGCATAAAGAGGCCGGGCCGCTGTCGCGGAGAAAGCGGGCTGGCCGGTGGGTGATGGACGAGGGGGCGGGCGGCTCTGTTCAGCCGCGTCGGGCAATTTCGGGCAGATATGCGGCGGCCTGCCCGCGTGAGACTGCCTCCTCCATGACCTGGGAAACATCCTGCGACAGGCGTGTCACGCGGGCCTGGCCGGACATCATATTGTTGAAGTAGCCAATGTCCTTTGCGGCATTGCCGACCGAGAATTTCATCGCGTCATAGCGCCCCTCGACAGCGCCGCCGAGGATCATGTCCAGAAGGCCACCGCCCAGCGGGCCCTTGCTCATCAGGGCATAAAGGGCCGCGGCATCGACACCGTTCAGCTGGCCGGCCTCGATTGCCTCGGCAAGGATGCAGGTGGTGCTGACGACGACGAAATTGTTGATCAGCTTCAGCTTCTGGGCCGAAAGCGCCGGACCGGCATGAACGATATTCTCGCAATAGGCGGCCAGCACCGGGCGAACTGCTTCCAGCAGGTCCGATGGGGCGCCCACCATGGTGTTCAGCCGGCCTTCCTCGGCCTCGACCGGGGTGCGGCCAAGCGGGGCATCAACGAACCAGCCGCCTTTTGCTTCAATATCCGCAAGGATCCGCGCGCTGGAGCGCGGATCGCTGGTTGAGCAGTCGATCACCACCTGAGCGGGTTGCAAGGCCGAAAGCACGCCATTCTCGCCATAGATCAGCGCCTCGACCTGCGGCGAGCCGGTGACGCAGATCAGGATCACATCCGAGGCGCGGGCAAGTGCCGCCGGGTCGGTTGCCTCCTGAGCGCCAAGCCCGACAAGGCTTTCGACGGGCTGGCGGTTGCGATGGCCAAGCACCGAAAGCGCAAACCCTTTGCGCAGCAGGCTGCGACCGATACCATGGCCCATAAGGCCAAGGCCGATAAGACCGATGCGGGCATGTGTCAGGGTGGGATAAGTCATCTGCAATCCTGTTACTGATGTCGACCGGCCCCTGGGGGCCGGCCGGATTGTCGAGAAGCCGGACCACCGGGGACAGTGATCTGCGGCAGCTCTGTCACTTCGGCAGGTATTCGCTGAGGTCGGCGAGCGGGAAGCCGACATTCTCGGCATAGGTCTCTTTGAGGCGCCCGTTCTCGAGATTGGTCAGCACGAACTCATTGACCGCTGCCAGAAGGGCCGGCTCTTCCTTGCGCACGCCGATCCCCTGGGGGACGATCTTGATTGCCAGCTTGCGCTCGATATTCTTGTCGGGTGCGCGCTGCGTGATCGAGGGCAGTAGCTCGGCCGAGGCGCCGATGGCGACGACCTGGCCGGAAAGCAGCGCGACCACATTCGAGGCGTCATCATCAAAGCGCACCAGCTGCGTGCCTTCGGGGACGATCGGCACCAGAAGCGTGTCCTGCAGATTGCCGCGCACCACGCCGATGCGCTTGCCGGCCAGATCCTCAAGGGTGGAGATGTTCACTTCGGCGGGTGCCATGATCGAGCTTTCCGACGCCGAATAGGGGTAGGAGAAATCGATGACTTCCTGACGCTCGGGCGTGATCGAGAAGCTCGAAATCACCACATCCACATTGCTGGTCAGCAGATAGGGAACCCGGTTCGGGCCGTTCAATTCGACGATCTCAAGGTCAACTCCCAGGTGTTCCGCCAACATCTTTGCTGCCGCAACGTCAGAGCCGACCGGCTTCAGATCTGCATCCAGCGTGCCAAAGGGCGGGAAGTTGAGGTCTATCCCGACAAGGATCTTGCCGCGTGTTCTGATGTCTTCCAGCGTATCGGCGGCGGCAAAGCCGGCGCCTGTCAGGGTGGTTGCGCCGACCAGTGCGGCAAGCAGTGTTCTTCTCAACATGGTTCTCTCCTCCTCCTGTTGGTTTATTTCTTTCAAAGCTCGCTGCTCAGGAACCTGGCGAGCTCCTGGGTCTTCGGATTGACAAAAATCTCGTTGGGCGGGCCTGCTTCCCAGACCTTGCCTTCATGCATGTAGACGACGACATCCGCCGCCTTTTTGGCGAAACCCATCTCATGGGTGACCAGCACCATGGTCATGCCGCCTTTGGCGAGGCTTTCCATGACCTTCAGCACTTCACCCGTCAGTTCCGGGTCCAGCGCCGATGTCACCTCGTCAAACAGGATCAGTTCGGGTTCCATAGCCAGTGAGCGCGCAATTGCCACCCGCTGCTGCTGCCCGCCCGAGAGCTGCTCGGGATAGGATTCTGCCTTTTCGGTCATGCCGACCTGATCCAGCACACGGTCTGCGATGGCATCCGCTGCGGTCCGCGCCATCTTTTTGATGGTAGTCAGGGCGAGGGTGATATTCCTTCGCACGGTCAGATGCGGAAACAGGTTATAGCCCTGGAACACGATCCCGACCCGCATCCGCAGCCGGCGCAGCTCTTGTCCCCCGATCTCATTCACCGGCACGTCGCAGATGGAGATTTTACCGGAGCTGATGCTTTCAAGCCCGTTGAGGCAACGCAGGAGCGTGCTTTTACCCGAGCCGCTTTTCCCGATGATCGCAACCATCTGGCCGCGCGCAACATCGAGGGAGACCCCTTTAAGCACCTCAAAAGCGCCAAAGCTTTTGTGGACATCCTTGACACTAACGACCGGAGACATTCAGGGCTCCTTCCAGTTTCTTGCTAAGTTGGGAAAGCGGGTAGCAGATCGCGAAATAGATCGCCGCAATAAGCAGGTAGATCATGAAGGGCTGGAAGATCGCGTTGTTGATAACCTGCGCGGCCCGGGTCAGTTCGACAAAGCCGACAATCGAGGCTAGTGAGGTGTGTTTCACGACCTGCACCATGAAGCCCACTGTCGGCGGCGTGGCGATGCGAACGGCCTGCGGAATGATGATCCGGGACAGCTGTTGAAAGCGGTCGAAGCCAAGGCAGGCCGAGGCCTCCCATTGCGAGCGGTTCACCGATTCAATGGCGCCGCGCCAGATCTCGCCCAGAAAGGCAGAGGCATAGATCGAGAAGCCAAGCGCCACCGCAAAAAACGGGCTGGGCCGATAGCCGAGCAGGCTCATGCCGAAATAGCTGAGGAACAGCAGGATCAGCAGCGGCGTGCCCTGGATAAGCTGGATATAGACCCAGGTTGCACCCCTGATCCAGCGATTGGGCGAGACCCGCATCAGGGCAATGATGAAGCCGAGCAGGCCGCCCCCGATAAAGGCGATCAGCGACAGCCCGACTGTCCACATTGCGCCGGTGAGAATGTAGTTGAATTGCGTGAGTGTCATCATGATCAGGTCCCTCTCACACGCTGGTGCCAAGCAGGCGCTTGCGGCGGAAGAGAACCTGGCCGATCAGCCAGAAGCCGAGCCGGAACAGCAAAGACAGACCGATATAGATCACGCCGACCACGATATAGGTCTCAAAGCTGCGGAAGGTTTCCGATTGGATGATATTGGCAATGCCGGTCAGCTCTTCGGCCGAGATCTGCGACGTGACCGAGGTGGCCAGCATCATCAGGATGAACTGGCTGGTCAGTGCCGGATAGACGCGCTCGGTCGCGGGCAGCAAGATCACGTGCCAGTAGATCGCGCTTTTTGACATGCCCAGCGATTCCGCGGCCTCGATCTGGCTGCGATGGATCGATTCGAGGCCGGCGCGCATGATCTCGCAGCTATAGGCCCCGACATTGAGCGTTATCGCGAGGATGGCGGCGGTCTGGGCGGAAAGCTGGATCCCTGCGGTGGAAAGGCCGAAGAACACCAGGAAGGCCTGGACCAGAAACGGCGTGTTGCGGATCACATCGACATAGACCGAGACCAGTGGGTTCAGGATGCGCAGGTTCTGGTGGCGTACGATGGCGCAAAGCGTTCCGAGGACAAAGCCGAGCGCGATAGAGATCACCGAAAGCTGGATCGTATAGATCGCACCTTCCAGCAGTCTCGGCCAGGCCCTCAGGACGGCATCGAATACGAAAACATAAGTCATACCTGTGTTGAGCTCCTCCCGCCGCACAGCATTCGGCATCGCGGGCCTCTGCAGGCCACGAGCGTTCTGACTGATTTCTCCAGATTACTCCCGCGGATTGCTCCGCTCCCTGATCCTGGGGTAGCCCTGCCGCCGCAGGATTGGCAAACGAAATATTTCCATAGTGCGTTCACTTTTGCGACTACCCCCCCCGACAGGCAGCCGCGCGAAAAGGGCAGGGGAGGCACAGGAAAGAAGGCCCGACCGACAAGGGCGGCTCACCCTGACCGAAGGCAGGAAAAAGGCGACTCCGGTCCAGGGCGACCCAGCCGCAGGGTCGCCCCGGACCGGTTTGTGGCCGGGCATGTAAAAATTAGAAGAGCAATATCAATATCATAATTTCGAACTGCCCTGCTGTGTCGCGCTTTCGCTCTGAGGGCAGTTGACAGCGGCAAAAATATTCTCCCAGAATTATCGTACATCGTACGGTATAATCGTACGATCTCTGGGAGGAGAAAAATGTTCAGATCTACCATCGCAGCCGCGGTCTCCGCGCTGTTCTTCGGCGGGGCTGCAACGGCGCAGGAAATCACGCTTTCCGCTGGCACCGAGGGCAACCAGGACGGGCTCTATTACGCAACGCTGACCCTGCTGGATGAAGAGCTTCGCGCCCGTACCGAGGGCCGGGTCGGGCTGCGTATCTACCCGAACCAGCAGCTTGGCGATGAACTGAGCATGATCGAAGGGCTGCGCAGCGGGTCGCTTGACATCGCGGTGGTTGGCGGGGCGAATTTCGCAACCTATGTGCCGCAGCTTCAGCTTTTCAGCGTGCCCTATATCTTTGCTGATTATCAGGTTTACCGCGCCGCGATGGCGCCGGACAGCCCGGTCTGGACCCTGCTGGAAGATCAGGTCGCCGCTGCCGGTCTGGGCATTTCCCTGAAGGCGCCCTCGACCGTCGGCAGCCGCTGGGTCGCCAACAGCAAGGGTGAAATCTCCAGCCCCGCCGATATGGCGAAGCTTGCGCCGCGGATGCGTGTGCAGGCCAATCCCATCGAATCAGAAGTCTGGTCGACCTATGGCGCCAGCCCGGTGAATCTGCCGATGCCTGAAGTGGTTGCAGCAATGCGCCAGGGCGTGGTCCAGGCGGTGGAAAACGCACCTGACGTGCTTTTCACCTACAAGCTTCACGAAGTGGCCAATTACATCTCCAAGACCGATCACTCCTTCTATGTTGCGCTTGTGATCGCGTCGGATACGTCGCTGGCTAAGATACCGGAAGATCTGCGCGACGAGGTCGAGGCGGCTTTCGATGCGGCCGGTCAGCGCCTGCTTGATCTGTCGCTGAAATTCCAGGAGCGAGCGATCGAGGGCCTGATTAAGGGCGGTGCGGTGATCTCAGAAGTCGATATTCCGGCTTTCCGCGCGCCGCTGGCCGCGTTTTACGAGCGGGTGGCAACCGAAGCCGACGCGATTGATCTTCTCACCGCGATTCGCGGTCTCTGAACGCAGACAACCCGACCCGGGCGCCCATGTTGCGGCGATCGGGCTCCTCAAGGACAGTTCCGATGACCCATCGTCCCGGGCGGGTGGCGCGGCTTTTTGCTGCGGCCGACAGCCTGATCCTCAATTTCTGCGCCATCCTGCTGGTGGTGATGTGCGGCGCGCTTCTGTTGGAGCTGGTAGCACGAAATCTGTTTCGCCATTCCTTCATCTGGTCGATGGAGACGGCGACGATCTGCTTTGTCTGGATCGCTTTTCTTGGCGGTTCGGTGGCGGCGCTGCGCAAAGAGCATTTCGCGGTTGACCTCCTTTCCGGCGTCGTGGCGCCCGGCAGTCCGGTTGCGCGCGGGCTGGAGATCCTTGGCCATGCCCTCTTCACCGGTCTTGGTCTTCTTTTCCTGGTCTATGGCTGGAAATTCGCGATGGCAGGCATGATGCGGCACTCCTTCTCGCTGGGAATCCCACAAGGCTACACAATGCTGATCATGCCGCTCAGCGGGGCTTTGTTCACGATTTCAGGGCTCTGGAATCTTTTCGGCGTGGTGTTCGGCGAGCGGGGAGAAAATGCATGAGTGAGGCCTGGCTTGTCGTGCTGCTCTTTGGCAGCCTTTGCACATTGCTCTTCTTGCGGGTTCCGCTGGCCGTTGGCCTCGCCACCGCAACCATGCTGACCATTATGTGCACCGGTATGCCGCCGATGCTGCTGGTCGAGCGGATGTATGCGGCGCTGAATTACTTTCCGCTGCTGGCGATTCCCTTCTTCATCCTGGCCGGATACCTGATGAACCAGGGCAATATCACCGACCGCTTCATTGACCTTGCTCAGGTTCTGGTCGGCCATATCCGGGGCGGCATTGCCCAGGTCAATGTGTTCTGCTCGATGATGTTCGCCACCGTTTCCGGCACTGCCACCGCCGATACGGCAGGGATGGGATCGATGATGATCCCGGCCATGGTCAGGCGTGGCTATTCGCCGGGCTTTTCGGCGGCGATCACGGCGGCCTCCTCGACCATGGGCGCGATCATCCCTCCCAGCGTGCTGATGATCGTCTATGGCTCGCTGACCAATATCTCGATGTCGCGGCTTTTCCTGGCCGGCTTCATCCCCGGCGCCCTGGTCGGAATCTCTCAGATGGCAATGGCCTGGTTCATGGCAAAGCGAATGGGGGTCGAGCCGACGCCGCGCGCCCGGGCACCTGAAGTCCTCCAGGCCTTCCGCCGCTGCCTTTTGCCGCTTGGGGTGCCGGTCATTATTTTTGGCGGCATTCTCTCGGCGGTTTTCACCCCGACCGAGGCCGGCGTTATCGCGGTTGCCTATACATTGGTGGTGATCGTGCTGCTGCGCAGCATCCGGCTGAACCAGCTGCCGCAGATCGCAAGGGATGCTGCGCTTATGGTGTCTTTGCCAACTTTCGCCATTGCCGCTGCCGTGGCTTTCGGCTGGATGGTGGCCTATCTCCAGGTGCCGGAAATGGTCGCCGGCCTCATCGGGGGGCGTGACATCGGCCCGACCGCCGGCCTTTTGCTGATCGTGGCGATCTTCTTCACGGTCGGCCTCTTCATCGACGGGGTTCCCGCGATGATCATCTTCCTGCCGATTGCGCAGCAGATTGCGGCCTCGGTCGGGATCGACCCGCTGCAAATGGCGATGGTGATCGTGATGACAGCAGCCCTTGGCCTGATCACGCCGCCATTTGGCCTTTGCATCCTGATCGCGGGCTCTATCGCCAAGGTGCCGATGCCGGTGGTGATCCGCGAGACCATGCCTTTCGTCCTCGCCATGCTCCTGCTGATCCTGGCGCTGATCCTCTTCCCGCAAATCGTTCTCTTCCTGCCCGACCTTATCATGGGAGCCGCCTGATATGACCATGAATCCGATCCATGAAATCAGCATAGGAGAGAGCGCGACGCTGCGTCGAACGGTCTCGGAATCGGATGTCTATCTCTTTGCGGGCATCAGCGGCGATATGCATCCGAACCATGTGAACCGCGAATATGCCGAGGGGCGCTTTGGCGGGCGCGTCGTGCATGGCGCTTTGCTGCCGGGCTATATCTCGGCCTGTGCGGTGAACCTGCTGGACGAGCGGCTTGAGCCGGTCGGCTATGCAGCGCAGATCTTTTCGGTGAAATGCCTTGCGCCGGTGATGATCGGCGACACCGTGCAGTGCACGGTCACGGTCGATGCGGTTGACGTTGACCGGCGCAAGATATTCTTCGCGGCAGAGGTGCGCAACCAGCGTGGCGAGCTTTGCGCAACCGGTGAAAAAGTGGTCAAGGTTTTGCGTCCGCGTCCCGACAGCAAGGAGCCCAGCCCATGACAAACGCGCCGGAAGGCACTGACCGCAAGTTGTTGCGCTCGTTGTTGCGGGCTGTTGATGTGCTGGAAAGCATCGGTTCGCATGGCAAGGGCATCAGCGAGATCGCCAAGGACCTCTCGGTCTCCAAGGGGACGGTCTATGATATCGTCCGCACCCTGGAATCGCGCAATTTCCTCAGCCAGGACCCGCAGACCCAGGCTTACCGGCTTGGCGGAAATTTGCTGCGGCTCGGGGCTGACCGGCTTGCCGGGCTTGATATCGTCGAGCTGGCGCGACCGCATCTTCAGGCGCTGACCGACGAGGTCGGCGAGGTGACCCACCTTGGCCGGCGCGAGGGATTTTATGCCTTCTATCTGCTCAGGGCCAGCAGCCGGCGCGTCAGCCATATGCTGAACCTGCATTCGCGGGTGGGCGCACCGTCGCCGCTGCATTGCACCAGCATGGGCAAGATCTTCATGGCGCATCTGAGCGATGAGGACTTTTCCGCCTTCCTCAAGGAACCGCGTGAGTGCTTTACCGAGCGCACGATCACCGATCCGGTGGCGCTGGAAGCCGAGCGCAGCCAGATCCTGCGCGAGGAGTGCTCTTTCAATATCGGTGAGTTCGAAGAGGGCGTGTCGTCGATCGGCGTGCCCTTGTACAGCGGCGGCGGCACTCTGGTCGCTGCGATCAATTTCGCCATCCCTTCCGTTCGGATGCCCGAGGAGTCGATCCCCCGACTGTTGGGCAGGTTGCGTGAAACCGCCGCGCTTATCACGCGCGGGCTGGGGGCCTGACAGGAAAAACCCATGAAGACTATCTCTGTGATGACCGCCGACGAGGCCGCAGGCCTTGTCAAGGATGGCGATACGCTGGTGATCTGCGGCTGCGAGAATGTGCTGACGCCCGATGCATTGCTGGGCGCGCTTGGCCGCCGCCATGATGAGACCGGCGCGCCGAAGAGACTGACCGAGATCCACCCCATTATCGTCGGTATGGGCGCGGGGCGCGGGCTGGAAAACCTCGCCCGCCCCGGCATGGTCGCGTGCGCCATTGGCAGCGGCTACTCTTTCCTCAAGGAATCGCGTTACACGTCACTGCTTAATGCCAATGCGTTCGAGGCGCATTGCCTGCCGATGGGCACCGTCTTCCAGATGCTGCGCGGCATTGCGGCGAAGCAGGAAAAGACCGTGACCGACGTGGGTCTCGACACCTTTGTCGACCCGGATCTTGGCGGCGGCCGGATGAATGCCGCCGCGAAAGAGCCGATTGTGCGCAAAGAGATGGCCGATGGCAAAGCACGCCTCGTCTATGATAATCCGCGCATTGATATTGCCTTCCTGCGCGGCACCTCGGCTGATGAGTTCGGTAATATCTCGCTTGAGGATGAGCCGGTCTCGCTGGGCATCCGCACCATGGCCATGGCCGCGAAGAATTCGGGTGGCAAGGTCATCGTGCAGGTGCGCCGTCTGGTGAAAGGCGGCTCGCTGCATCCGCGCATGGTCGAGATCCCCGGTATTTTCGTTGATGCGGTGGTGGTCGCGCCGGAGCAATCGGTCTCGGGCGGCGCGCTGAACCCGGCCCTGACGGGCGAGGTGCGCATTCCCTACCAGGGCCAGAGCCGCGTCGAGCCCGGGCCCTCGCGCATCATCGCGAGCCGCGCCGCCCAGGAAATCCGCGACGGAGAGGTGGTCAATCTGGGCGTCGGCATGCCGATCGAGATCCCGCGCATCCTGAATGAGCGCGGCGAAAGCGGCGGCACCACTTTCTTCCCAGAACATGGTTCCATCGGGGGTGTGCCGGGGGATCGTGCGATCTTCGGCACCAATGTGAACCCCGATGCGATCATCGATTCCACCAATGTTTTTGACTTTTTCCTTGGCGGCGGGCTCGACATCACCTTCCTTGGCTTTGGCCAGCTGGATGCGCAGGGCAATGTGAATGTCAGCCGTTTCAACGGCATCGTGCCCGGCTGCGGCGGCTTTGTCGACATCACCCATCAGACGAAACGGGTGGTGTTCTGCGGCTCTTTCAATGCCGGCGGCGTCGATATTCGCTGGCAGGACGGGCGGCTGGTCGTGGCGTCAGAGGGGCGGTTCTCGAAACTCATCCCGGCAGTCGAGCAGGTCACCTTCAATGCGGCCTCGGCACGGCGCAAGGGGCAGCAGGTGCTTTATGTCACCGAACGTGCCGTCTTCTCCTTGCAGGAAAACGGGCTGCGCCTTGATGAGGTCGCCCCGGGGATCGACGTGAAAAGCCAGATCCTCGATCTGGTTCCCTTTGCCATCGAGGTCAGCCCGGCGCTGAAGCCGATGGATGCCCGCCATTTCGGAGATCAGTGATGGAGCGCGACTGGAATGAAAAACCTCTGCGCGAGGTGGAAACCGATGTCCTGGTGATCGGCGGCGGCGGTGCGGCCTTGCGCGCCGCGCTCGAGGCCCGCGAGGCCGGAGCCGATGTGCTGATCGCCGTCAAAGGCGATCTGCGCGGCAGCGGCGCCACCTTCTACAGCGTCGCCGAAGTCGGCGCCTTCAACGTGCCGGACGGGGCAGGGGACAGTTCCGACAATCCGGGCGTCCATGCCGGCGATATTCTGCATGCCGCCCAGGGCATGGCCGACCCGCGGCTGGTTGAGATCCTGACCGAAGAGGCGGAAGAGGCGCTTCATTACCTGGAAGGCAAGGGCGTGCCGTTCGAGAAGACCGAACAGGGCGGCTATCTGACCTTTCGGGCCTGCTTTTCCAGCCGGCCGCGCTCGCATGTGATCCGCGACCATTTCAAGCCGATCATGCGCGCCCTTGGCAGTGAGGTGACGGCGAAAGGCATCCGGGGGCTCGATCAGCTGATGGTGGTCGATCTGGTCGTGCGCGACGGTATCTGTCTTGGCGCGCTTGCGATTGACCGCGAGGGCGCGCCGATCCTGTTGCGTGCCGGTGCGACGATCATGACGACGGGCGGTGCAAGCCAGCTCTTCTCGAAAAACCTCTATCCGGCCGATATCACCGGTGATGGCTATGCCATGGCCTGGCGGGCCGGAGCGCATCTGACCAATATGGAATTCATGCAGGCCGGGGTCAGCATCCTGTCGCCTTTCGTGAATCTCTTTGGCAATTACCTCTGGGATGCGCGTCCCAACCTTACCGATGCCGAGGGTCAGCCGGTGATCCAGCCCTTCCTGCCGGAAGGTGTGACCCGTGATGCGGTGCTGGATGCCAAGGAGAACCACTTCCCCTTCAGCGCGCGCGGCGTCTCGCGCTATGTCGAGATTTCGATCCAGAAGACCATCAACAGCGGCAAAGGCACGCCCGAGGGCGGGGTCTGGATGGATTTCCGCGATACCAATTTCGACAAGGTGCTGGGCGACAGCAGCCGCTCTATCGCGCATATGTGGCCGCTGACCTATGACTGGTATTTGTCGAAGGGCGTCGATCTCTACAAGGACCGGGTGCAGATCACCTGTTCCGGCCATGCGATCAACGGTGGCCTGCGCATCAATGCCGATGCCGGCTCGAATATCCGCGGGCTTTTTGCCGCCGGAGAGACTGCCGCCGGCCCGCATGGCGCCGACCGGCTTGGCGGCAATATGGCGATGACTTGTCAGGTGTTCGGCGCAAGGGCAGGGCGCGCCGCGGCAGCACTTGCGCTGGCCGAGGGGCGGCGCCCTCTGCCGGATCGCTGCGCAGCGGAACAGGCGAAGCTCAGCGCGGTCATGGCCCGCAAGGGTGAGGAAAGCGCCGGGGCGATCCGGCTTGATCTGCAGGCATTGGCGACGCGGCATTTGCTGGTCGTGCGCGATGGTGCGGGGCTTGCGGCCTTCCTGTCGGGGGCAGAGGCGCTGCGCGACAGGCTGGCGCGGGTGCCGGCCGACAGCCCGGCGGCGCTGCGCTTCGTGCTGGAAACTGAGAATCTGCTGGAAACCGGCTGCCTGATGGCGCGCGCGGCGCAAGAGCGCGCCGAAAGCCGCGGCGGTCATTACCGTGAGGATTTTCCTGCCGCAGATCCGGGCCAGGAAACCAGCATCATCTTTGACCGCAATCGCCCGGAAGGTTTTTTCCGCGCCACGCTCTCTTCGCTCTGATCTGACAACGCAGAGCGGCAAAGCCGGCCCCCGTTTCCGGGTGGCCGGCTTTTTCTTATCGGGTGCATTCTGCCTCTTGACCCTGCACTGCCCTATTAATGTATATTGCCAGCATTAGCCATTAATGGAGCGAATGATGCAGCAGGCCCCTGTTATCCAGCTTAACCCGGCCGACAGTGTCGGTGTGCTGCGCCGGATGCTGAAGATCGGTGAACCGCTCGGGATTGCCGGCATGAGCGCCACGGATCTGCTGCCGCGCGGCCATAAGGTCGCGCTTCAGGACATTCCGGCCGGGACAGAGGTGCGCAAATTCGGCCAGGTCATCGGCATTGCCAGCACCGGCATTGCGGCCGGTCAGCATGTCCATCTGCACAATCTTTCGATGACCGACAGCGCGGTGCGTCATCAGTTCTCCACCGAGACGCAATGGCCGGGGCTGCTGCCCGAGGCTGAGCGCGCGACCTTCATGGGCTATGATCGTGGCTATGGCGGCGTCGGCACCCGCAACTATATCGGCATCGTCTCGACGGTGAACTGCTCGGCCACGGTATCGCATTACATCGCCGAGCATTTCAACCGCTCCGGCGGGCTGGATGGCTATGACAATATACATGGCGTCGTGCCGCTGACGCATGGCGGTGGTTGCGCGATCAACACCAATGGCGAGGGCTATGAATATCTGACCCGCGTCATCAGTGGCTATGCCACGCATCCGAATTTCGGCGGCATCCTGATGATCGGCCTGGGCTGTGAGACCAATCAGATCCGCCCGATCCTGGAGCATTACAAGCTGGATGAGGGCAACCGCTTCCGTACCATGACGATCCAGCAGTTTGGCGGCACCCGCAAAACCATCGAAGCCGCCTGCGGGATGATCCGCGAAATGCTGCCCGGGGTGAATGCGGTGAAGCGCAGCCGTCAGCCGCTTTCACATCTGAAAGTGGCGCTCGAATGCGGCGGATCGGATGGCTATTCCGGGATCACCGCCAATCCAGCGCTCGGCTACGCTTCGGATCTTCTGGTGCGCAACGGCGCGACGACGGTGCTGGCGGAGACACCGGAAATCTACGGCGCCGAGCATTTGCTGACCCGGCGCGCCCGCAGCCCGGAAGTGGCCGAACGGCTGCTGGAGCGGATTGAATGGTGGCGCGGCTACACCAGCCGCAACGGGGCAGAACTGAACAACAACCCCTCGCATGGCAATAAGGAAGGTGGGCTGACCACCATTCTTGAAAAGTCGCTGGGCGCGGTGGCGAAGGGCGGATCGATGCCGCTGAACGCGGTCTATCACTATGCCGAAAAGATTACCGAGCAAGGGTTCGTTTTCATGGACACGCCCGGATATGACCCAGTGGCGGTGACCGGTCAGGTGGCGGGCGGCTGCAATATGGTCTGCTTCACCACCGGGCGCGGCTCGGTTTCGGGCTGGAAGCCCAGCCCGACCATCAAGATCGCCACCAATACCGTGATGTATGACCATATGAAGGAGGATATGGACATCAATTGCGGTGATATTGCCCGTGGAACTGATACGATTGAGGCGGCCGGGAAGCGGATCTATGATCTGGTCCTTGCCGTCGCCTCGGGCGAGCGGACGCTTTCTGAGCAGTTCGACTATGGCAACAATGAATTTGTGCCCTGGCAGGTCGGGGCGGTGACCTGATCCTGAGACTGTTCGCTGGATCTCGCCGGGGGCGCCCGGAGTTTCAGGACCGGAAGAAGGGCTGCGGCGTCGGTTGATAGCGGTTGCGCATGGCGGCGGCGCGCGCTGCAACCTTCGCTACCGAATTCGACAGATGAAGTGCCATGGCTTCTCTGGCCGCAGTCGCATCTCCTGCTGCCATAGCGCGGAGCACGGTCAGATGCTCGGCCAGGAATGGTTCTGACTGCGGCATTTCCAGCCTGCGACCCAGGACTTGGCGGCTGAGCAAAAGGAGGCACTGTGTGCGGCGGAGCACGGAAACGAAAGTCCCATTCGGACAATAGCCCAGGCAGGTCACATGCAGATCAAGTTCAAGCGCATACAGATCTTCAGCGCTGAGCGAAGTATAGTGTCTTAGCGCGTGCTCATGGCGCGTGATCATGTCGGAGAGCAGATCCCGGGGAATAAAGGGGGTCGCCTCTGCAAGGGTGTGCGGCTCCAGCTGCAGGCGCAGTTGATAGAGCTCATGAATCCTTTGATCGTCCAGCGGGACCACCAGCCAGCGTTGGCTGGAATCCTTGCCTATCAACCCGAGCGGTTCAAGATGCTGGAGCGCATCTCGTGCAACGCTGCGCCCGACATTGAAGTGGCGCGCCAGTTCCGCCTCGCTCAGCCGCACAGCCCCGAAGAAAGCCTGATGGACGATAATCGCTTCCAGTTCGTTGCCAAATGTCTGCCAGGCCAGGGGGGGCGGCCGCTCTTCAAGGATCAGGCTGGGCAGGACTTTTTCCAATAGCTCGCGTCTTGGCGGCGTTCCGGGTGGCCCGACCACCAGACCCCTGCCGTTGAAGCGATACGCCTTGCCCTTCCTCTCCAGTCGGGCGATGGCCTGACGCACAGGCACACGGCTTATGCCGAAATGCTGCGCGATCGGTCCCTCGATCATCACAGTACCGGCCGGAAGAATGCCACCATCAATGGCTGCCTCCAGGCAGCCGGATGCGAAATCATGAAGAGATTTTTTCGGCATGCGCTACATTTGGCGATCGTTTCCTCTGCGTATCATATCAGGCCGGAAGCCGCAGTGCCATGTAGAGAGATTCTCGCAAACCGGCCCGTTTGCCTTGGATATGCGCATGCTGCATTGCGTCCCCGGGTGGGAGTGGTGCTCGGACGCGCTGCTTTGGTCATTCACATATACATCTGCAGAATTTTTGTTCTCTTCAAGTATGCGGGTGCTTGGTGTTTGATTCCACGGTTTGCTGGTGCGATCATTTCTTTGGAATGGAAGGATGCCCTATGGGACAAGTTCGTCACGGAAGCGCCACGACCACGCACGCGATCCGAGCAGCAATACAGCGATCGGAGGCTTCGACCGCGGCGCTGAGCCGTGAACTGGGTATTAACCCCAAGACCGTTGCGAAATGGCGAAAACGTCGTGACCGGCCGATTGCCAACACCTGCCTGAGTTTGGGCCGATCCGTTATGGGACGTGCATAACGACGTCGTTAGCGACGTGTCTTATGCGGGGTTGTGGATGCGTGGCGATGTCCTTTGGGTGGAACGGCGACGGCGTTGGGATGACGAGGAGAAGCTCGGGATCGTTCTGGCAGTCGGCGTAGCGCCATGAGGTGACGCGCCAGCAGATTTATGCCTGGCGTGAGCGGTGCGCGGCTGATCGCGCTGATCGATGCGGGGTTTGCCGGCTAGCAGATGAGGAATTCCGGCGCCTCTGGCTCCGCTCGAAATCGTGATTTGCGGAATCTGTCGCTCAGGCAGATCGAAGTTGCCGCAACACTGGCATATCTGAGGACGCCATCATGCTCTCTAACGCTCTAACGCTCCCCCACATCCTGGTCATTGCAGTCGTGGCGCTTGTCCTTTTTGGCAAGGGCAAGGTTTCCTCGCTGATGGGAGAAGTCGGCAAGGGGATCTCGGCATTCAAAAAGGGGATTTCGGAAGCTGATGCGGAAGCCCAAGAGGCACCGGCCGCGCTCGAAGCCGCGCACAAGGATTCTATGTAACGGCGGAACGGCACGATTGAGCGCATTCGTCGGATGTCAGGCTGATCTCGTGACTGGCCATTGTGAGATTTCGCTGCTTGGTTTGTGGCGACCAACTGGAGCAGCTGACGGCTATCCCGGTATCTGTCGGCAGGGGTGGGAGACCGGAGGCCCCGGTATCTGGCATTGCCCCGTACATAGGGGTATAAGTTGATCATGCCTCCTGTGTACCAGTCACCCGTTACCCCATCTTAGACACAGCCCTTGTCAATCCGGGTTGCCTACACGGTCGGCGAAAACCGCTTTCTGATGGGTGGCCCAGGGTGGGCGCGATGGTATCACATCAGTTCCGCCCGTGTTGTGCAGGCCCTGTTTCGGCGACTGAACCGTGAGTTTCCTCAGGCAGGCTATAGAGAGTTGATTCAGGAGATTGAGCGCATTGTGCTTTTGAAGCCGGTGACCGAACGCGGTGAATGAAGAAGCCCGCAGGTGGGGGTGGTCTGATTGCCCAAAAGTCAGCGCTCCGCTTCGACCATCGCCTGCCACGCCTCCGACCCGAGTGCAACGCGCAGCACTGCGTCCACCTGCGGAAGGTAGCTCTTCCACATCGGATACCCTTCGAATTGAATGTCAGGTGGGTGGCCATCGAGATTGCACAGTGCGCGTGCTGCCTTCTCACGTGGCGCTTTCATATAGTGTATCACGATACATTCCTCCTTCCATCAGCCTGCGCCTGGATGAGGATTCGGGAAAGTGCAGTCCTGTATCGACCCAGCTGAATCTGCTCAGGTTAAGCCGCTATTCTGAATGCCTCTGCCGGCGAGCGCATTGCAAGCGCCTGATGAGGGCGGCGGTTGTTGTAGAAGCTGCTCCAGTCACCGATTGCCCGGCTTGCGTGCTGGATGCTGTCGAAGCGCTGGCCTGCAACATCTGGTGGCGGGAATCCCGACAGTTCTTCTCGACTTGCCCCTTCTCCCACCCGGCCGCTGGATTGCAGAACTCGGGTTGATAGACGAAATGCCTCGTCATCGCCAGGAAGCGAATGCTGATCTGCCGCTCATTGCCGCGACCAATACGATCCACCGCCGTTTTCCCTCGCCATGGCCTTGAATCAGTGGCGGCTCATGGCTCGATATCGTAGATACCCCGACCAGGGACGCCGCAAAAGACCCGGAAACCGGATATGGCTCACGGAGAAAGTGGCTTCCACCTGTATTTGGACTCAGGTCAGGCGTCTCAAAGCAGCGCCCCTCCGAGCCATTGAGCCACCCATACCAACGCAGCAAGACAAAGGCCCGCCAGAAGAAGCAGCGCTCCATCCCTCGTCAGAACTGCCGCCGCCACGAGGGCAATGAAACAGGATGCAACGGTTCCGGTGCCGCGTACCAGTTCCATGAATGGCATGACGAGGGTGAGGCCGAGGATCAGAAAAAGCCATAGGTAGAGGTAAGGCTTTTCGGTGAGGAAACTCAGCCGTGGTTGCAGGATGTGGTCTATAACGGCAATGGGCTTGCGCAGCCATGAAACCGCTGACCTCAGGCGCTCGCCGGTGATGGCGCGCTCTGAAATGATGACCGGCAACCAGAGGTGACGCCGACCGGCAATCATCTGCGTCACGAGCAGGAATTCCAGCAGTGCAACCACGGTTGTCACGCCGGGCACGATGCTGGCCGGAGAGACCGCGATCAGTGCGAAAACCAGCATGAGGGTTGCGAAGGAGCGCGTGCCCGAGGCCTCGACCACCGTGCCGACGCTCACAGTCTCCGCCTCGGCCGCCGTATCGAGCTGATCCAGAACTGCGCTCAGAACATCATCGTTTTCTGACATAGCCTGGCCGGTCCCCTTCCTGTTCAAGTGAGGGGAAACCCGTTCACGACAAGACTGTTCCGGAATTCCCGGAACAATCTGCACTATCCCCGGTTCAGGGTTCCCAGAGCATCCCGGATGCCGCTTCCAGCCCAGTTCACAGCCAGGGAAACGACATGACCGCCCCACCACAAGGTTCACCGCCAGACCGTATCGCCAATGATCCGACCAGCTACCCGCTCAGTCATCCGGGACGCCGCCAGTTTCTGAGAGTTTCCGCCGCCAGCCTGGCGGCAGCAGGGCTCTGGCGCTCCAATGCGGCAAAAGCGCAAGCCCTTCCGCCCCTCGCAGAACACCCCCGCGTTTATTTCAATGAAACCGAATGGGCGTTCGTCCTTTCGGCGGTCGCGCGGCTGATCCCATCCGACGGTGATGGACCTGGTGCGATCGAGGCGCGGGTGCCGGTCTTTATTGATCGCGAACTGGCCGGGGATTTTGGCACCGCCAAGGATTGGTATATGGAGGGACCGCATCAGCCTGATGCACCGCCCGAACTCGGCTGGCAGTCTCCCATGTCGCCAGCCGAAATCTATCGCGCTGGCATTCCGCTCTTCGATGAATGGTGTGTCAGCAGTCAGGGCGCGGGTTTCGCGGATCTCACCGCAGAGGCGCAGGACGAAGCCCTTGCCGCGCTTGAAGACGGCGATGTGCCGCTGCCGCCGGAACTGCGCGATTTCTTTGACATCCTGCTCGCTAATACCAAAGAGGGTTATTTTTCCGACCCCATCCATGGCGGCAATCACGGCATGGCGGCCTGGGTCCATATCGGCTTTCCCGGTGCGCGGGCGCATTTCAGGGAATGGGTCGAGCGGCACAATATCCCTTATCCGCTCGGCCCGGTGTCGATCTCGGGCGAGAGGGCCTGAGTTATGGCGAGGCAGGACCCGAAAAAGGATGTGGTGATTGTCGGCCTTGGGTGGACGGGCGCAATCATGGGGATGGAACTGGTCCAGGAGGGGTTGGAGATTGTGGCGCTGGAGCGCGGCCCCGACCGCCGCACCGTGCCGGAAATGAAATATCCCGGGATGATCGACGAACTGGCGCAGGGCGAGCGTCACAAGATGATGCAGCGCCCCTCGCAATCCACGATCACCATCCGCCGCGACCTGAATGAAACCGCGCTGCCAATGCGCAAATGGGGCTCGTTTCTGCTCGGGAATGGTGTCGGCGGCTCGGGCGTGCATTGGAACGGTCAGAACTGGCGGCCGCAGCCGGTCGAAATGGGACTTCGCAGCTATATCGCTGATCGCTGGGGCGACGGCATCATCCCCGAGGATATGACCGTTGGCGACTACCCCGTCACCTATGACGAGCTGGAGCCGTTTTTTGATCGTTTCGAATATGTGGCAGGTATTTCCGGGAACGCCGGCAATGTGAATGGCGAGATCCGCGAAGGCGGCAATCCGTTCGAGGGCTGGCGGTCGCGCGACTATCCGATGCCGGCTTTGCCCGAGACATATAATGGCGCGAAATTCGCCGAGGCCGCGCGTGCCATGGGCTATCACCCGTTTCCGCGCCCCGGCGGCAATGCCTCCACCTCATATGTCAACGAATACGGGATGCAGATGGGGGCCTGCAATTTTTGCGGCTTTTGTGAGCGCTACGGCTGTTACCAATACTCGAAATCATCACCTCAGACGACGATCCTCGCCGCGCTCTTCCGCAAACCGAATTTCAGCTACCGCACCGGGGCCGAGGTCTTGCGCGTCGAGATGGCTCCTGACGGCCAGACCGCAACCGGCGTGACATACTTTGACGAGGACAGCGGCGAAGAGGTGTTCCAGCCCGCCGATATCGTCATCCTCGCCGCATATCAGATCGAAAATGTCAGGCTGATGCTGATCTCGGGCATCGGCCAGCCCTATGACCCGGCCACGGGCGAAGGCGTGACGGGCAGGAATTACGGCTATCAGATCACCGGCTCGACCTCGATGTTCTTCAAAGACGAGCATTTCAACCCCTTTGTCGGTGCCGGCATCAATGGCATGTGCATTGATGATTTCGGCATGAATGCGATTGATTTCGGGGTCGAAGGGTTCATCGGCGGCGCCTATATCTCTTCCGCCCAGACCAATGGCCAGCCGATCCGCTCGATGCCACTGCCCGAGGATACGCCGGAATGGGGGGGCGGTTGGAAATCGGCCATCGCTGAATGGTATGGGCATGAGATGAGCATCTCGCATCATGCCTCGGTGATGTCTTACCGCGGGCATTATTGCGATTTGGACCCGACCTATAAGGATCGCCATGGCCGCCCCCTGATGCGGATCACCTTTGACTGGCACCCGAATGAGCTGCGGCTGAATGCCTTTTTGCAGCAGAAGATCGAGGATCTGGCGCGCTCGATGCAGCCCGACCTGATGAAATCCAGCTACAAGGATTTCGACAGCCGTTATGACGTGCGGCCCTATCAGACCACACATAACACCGGCGGGGCGATCCTGTCGGACACGCCCGAGAGCGGTCCGCTGAACCGCTATCTCCAGGCCTGGGACAAGCACAATGTCTTTGTGACCGGGGCGGGGGCTTTCGTGCAGAACACCCAATACAACCCGACCGGTCTGGTCGGCGGGCTTGCCTATTGGGCGGCGGATGCGATCCGGCGCCATTATCTGCGCAATCCCGGTCCGCTGGTCTGAGGGGGGATGAGATGAAAACCGTCCTTCGCCTATTCGTGGCCTTCGCAGTGGTCGGCATGCTTGGCGTCGCGGCGATCATATGGATCCCCGTCAGCCGCTCACCCGCCTCCGAGGCTTTGCCTGAAGATTGGGCTCCTGAACCGGGGGAGGGCGAATACGCCATGCGGGCGGGCGATTGCATGGCCTGCCATACGACTGAGGATGGTGCGGATTTCGCGGGCGGGCGGCCGATCCACAGCCCGCTTGGCACGATCTACACTGCGAACATCACACCGGATCCTGAAACCGGGATTGGCGGCTGGACGCTCGATCAGTTCCGGGGCGCGCTGGTCGATGGGCTGAGCGCCGATGGCAGCCATCTTTACCCCGCCATGCCCAATGAGAATTACAGGCTTCTGACGGAACACGACATCCGCGCGCTCTACAGCTATTTCATGGAAGAGGTGGAGCCGGTCCGCAACGACGTGCCCGAGCCAGAGCTGCCATTCCCCTTCAACCAGCGTTGGGGTATCCGCGCGCTGAACTGGCTGACCCTGAACCATGAGAGCGGTTTCACCGGCATGATGGGTGCGCCGGAACTGGACCGTGGCCAGTATCTGGTCGAAGGACCTGGGCACTGCGCGGCCTGCCACAGCCCCCGCACGGTCTATATGGGACAGGACGGGATCACGGCGGATGAGCCAGCCTTCCTGACTGGCGGCTATATCGATGGGCAGGAAGCCCCCGCCTTGCGCGGTCCGGGAAGTGTGATCCGCGACTGGCCGATGGACGAGCTGACAGCCTTCCTTGCCACCGGGCGCAATTTCGCCTCTGCCGCGAATGGCGAGATGGGCCTCGTGGTTGAGCATTCCCTGCAATATCTGACGGATGAGGATATCATCGCCATGGCGCGCTTTCTGAAAGCGCTGGACGGCCAGCCGCATGACCCGCCCGAGATGGCAGTGCCTCAGGGGCCACTTTCCTTACCGGCCCCTGAGGCAGACACGCGCGGCGAGGCCACAGCGCTGATGCTCACCGAAGCCACCCCCGATATGCCTCTCGGCGCGAGGGTCTTCATGGACAATTGCGCCCAATGCCATTTTGTCACCGGGCGCGGCTCGCCGGAAATCTTCCCCGCGCTTCAGGGCAATACGCTGGTGCTGTCCGATGAGATCACCCCTCTGGTCTCGATCATCCTCTGGGGTGCCACGATGGAGGGAACGGCGCAGCGACCGATGCCTTTGGTGATGCAGGGCTATGACGCGCGGTTGAGTGATGACGACATCGCCGCCCTGACCAGCTTTCTGAGGCAGGCATGGGGCAACGAGGCCGGACCGGTAACTGCCGCCGAGGTTGCGGATATCCGCGCAAATGAGCGGCCCGCCGCGCCTCAGGAGGATGCAGCCATCTCAGACTGACCGGTGAGGGAACAACCTCACTGGCGGCAGGTTGCTTCTCTGTCACATGGAGGAACGTCCTATGAAACCCATTGCCCTCACTCTGCTTTGCACGGCTTTTGCTCTGCCGCTGGCAGTATTCGCTCAGACAGAAGCCCCGCAAACGAAGGCCGAAGAAAGCCGTGCGGCATTTATCAACACCGAGGGCACAGAGACCGGCACTGCGACCCTCACCGGCACCAGGGGCGGCGTTCTGATCGACCTCGACCTTGGCGGCCTTCCCGCCAATGCCTGGCTGGGGTTTCATGTGCATGAGACCGGCACATGCGATCCCCACAGCGCCCATGAATCCGCCGGCGGCCATTTCAATCCCACCAATCTGGCGCATGGTGTGTTGTCGGAAACAGGCCCTCATGCGGGGGATATGCCGAATATCCATACCGATGCAGACGGCGTCGCCCGGGTGCAGGTTTTCAACCCGTATGTGTCTCTTGGCGCTGGTGAAAACTCGATCAGGGGGCGGGCGCTCATGGTGCATGCCGGCGCCGATGATCACCGCAGTCAACCCAGTGGAAATGCAGGCGACCGCCTGGCCTGTGCGGTTATCGAATAGGCCGCGCTCCGGACAGGAACAAATCGCAAGCCCTGAGGTTCATCGGATGCGCGCAGAGATCGCCATCTGCGCAAAGGCCTCAGAAACCGGCCCAGTGCCGCACAACACAGGAGGAATGACGAATGGCAAATCGGCGCTATGATGAGAGCCAGGACGATCAGCGCAACCGGGCCCGCTATGAGAGAGACGGTGGCGGCCGCGATGAGCACACGACGCCCTGGCGGCCCCGCGCATATGATCAGCCACATGTACGTGAAGATGCGGCCGAGACCCGTTTTCGCGCCGGTTCGCAATGGGATCAGGACCGGCGTGATTATGTTCGGGCGCCCGGCAGGGCGCATGATGACTACGGGAGCCAGGATTACGGTCAGCAGGATTACGGCCACGCCTTCGGCTTCGCCCGTCACGAACGCAGATACGATGAGGATGGCCGGAACTGGCGTGATGAGGCACGCCGTGATCGGGAGGCTGCGGGCAGCTTCCGGGAAAGCGCCGGTTATCCCCCCTATGTCGCCGGCTTTCCTCCCCGAAGCTATGATCCCGGAATCTATTCTGCGTTCCAGGGGCAGGGCCGGGATGAGCCGGCAGAGAGGGGATTTCGCGGTCATGGCCCCAAGGATTACAAGCGCAGCGATGAGCGGATCCGGGATGATGTCTGCGATCGGCTGGCCGACGCGGATGCCGTGGATGCGCGTGGCATTTCCGTTGATGTTGCGAATGGAGAAGTCACCCTCAGCGGGCAGGTATCCTCGCGATATGCGAAACGCGCCGCAGAAGACACCGTCGAGCAATGTTCAGGGATAAGGCATGTCCAGAACAACCTTCGTATTCGTGACACCGGTGATGAAACAGGCGCGACGAGCGCCAGTGGGGTTGATAGCTGAACGACACGCATAAAAGGCGCCTGACGCCCATCTGCTCTTCACTGCTTTGCACTGCGGCCCGCTGAGAAGCAGGCCGCAGACTTCGATACACGGGTGTGTCAGCTTCAGCCGGGTGCCCTTAGGGATCGAAGATTCCGCCGAAAATCTCTGGCCGACATGATGCAGCACCTTCCCACAGGCCCGGGCGATGACTATTCGGTTGTCAGCTCTTCGGGTGCATTGGGCAGGGGCGGGCTTTCGCGGGTGGTCGGCGGGTTCACCGTGCTTCCGGTCTCCCCCGGCTGAGCGCCTGGCTCGATGGCCTCGGCAGGTATAGCCGACTGCGCTGGCTCGTTTACCGTTCCGGACTCGATTCCGGCAGGGGTTTCCGGATCGGCTTCGACAACCTCTTCGGCGATCCAGTATACGATAAGCAGGACACCAAACAGAGTGGCGGCAGCGATCCCCAGCAGCGGAGCCCAGTGACGCTTTCTTTGCTTCTCGAGATTGGTATGTGGCGCGGACATGGCCTTCTCCTTCCTGTTCAGATCTCTGGCGTTACAATCGGAACAGAGGCCGCAATGTTCCCATAAAGGACAGCATGGGCCGTAACTCGCCTTGCGGGATACTGCCGCGCGAACCTCACGGCGGCGCCATGAGGATAAATCTGCGCAGCGGCGAAAGTACGGTGATCCATCTGAACGGCAATCCTCCGCCACCAGTTGCGGATGATGGGGAAGCGCCGGAACAATCTGTCTCGCCATCTGTTCCTGAGGTTGATCCCGATCAAACTGAACAGGAGTGAGACCGATGAAAGCGAAGACACTAGATGATCTGTTCCTCGATCTTCTTAAAGACGTCTACTACGCCGAGCGCAAGGTGCTGAAAGCCTTGCCTAAAATGGCGCGGGCGGCGCAGTCGGCAGAGCTAGGAACCGCATTTGAAAAGCACCATGACGAAACCCAGATCCATGTCGAGCGGCTCCAGCAGGTGTTCGAAATTCTGGGTAAGCCCGCCCGTGGCAAGACCTGTCCGGCAATCGAAGGGATCCTTGATGAAGGCGAAGAGGTGATCGAAAGCTTTAAAGGCTCGCCGGCGCTTGATGCGGGATTGATCGCTGCGGCGCAGGCGGTCGAGCATTATGAAATGGCCCGCTACGGCACATTGCGGAACTGGGCCGAACTGCTCGGACAGGATGAGATTGCAAAGATCCTGCAAAACACGCTGACCGAAGAAGAGGCCACCGACAGCACCCTGACGGAGCTTGCCGATGGTTATGTCAACAAGGCCGCGCTTGCCGCCGCCTGAGACCGCCGTCGCCGCTCCCTGACGGCTGCAGGAAAAGTAGCGCTGGCCTCCGCCGGGTGCGGAGACCGGCCCACGAAAAGCCGTAGCCGATCCTCGCTGCAACCGGGCGTGGGAACCGCTCTGGCGCCACACGGCTTTGGGGTCACAGAGTTCAGTGCATCCGGCGTGCCTATTAACGGAAACTGTGGAGCGGCTACGGGCACGAATACAACAGATCATCGGAGAGAGGATCGTCCATGCCTGTCAAAACCCGCAACAAGGGCGTGTTGTCACGCCGTGAAGCCAAACCATCGATCGATGATGACGAGACTTATCCCGCCGATATGGAAGACGCACGCTCAGAGCCCGACGACATGGGCGAAGCAAAGCCCGGGCCCAGGAATCCAAAGCCGATACCGACCCCCGAGGATTAACAGATGCGTTCCGGGGTCCGGCTTACGACGTGCCGGGCCGCAGTTCCCACCCCGTGCAGTGCGGCGCTGAACAATCGTCAGCGCGAGCCTTTTCAGCGCCGCACCGTGACCCGATTTTTAATCTTGATTCATCTGCGCAAGGGAACAATTATTTCGACACAAACGACATTTAAGGCTGACTTCAAGCGCGGGTTCACCTCTATGGATCGCAGAATCAATCTGGCCATGAGCGGGCAGGTTCGTGATTTTGACTGGGGCCAGACACCACTTGGCCCCCGCTCAGGCTGGCCTGTCGCTCTGCGCATCACCTCTGACCTGATTTTGCGGTCAGATTTCCCCAAATGTCTGTGCTGGGGGCCAGAGATGATCACGATCTACAATGACGCCTTCGTGCCGATCCTCGGTCAGAAGACACCATGTCTCGGGCAATCCTTCAGTCAGATCTGGGCCGAAGCCTGGCATGAGATCGGTCCGATAGCCAGGAAGGCCCTGCAGGGGGACTCGACCTTTATCCGTAATTTTGAACTGCAGATCGAGAGGGGCAATGGCCCCGAATATGGCTGGTTCACCTTCTGCTACAGCCCGATAATCGATGAGAACGGCAGCATCGCCGGTTTCCTGAACACTGTGATAGAGACCACGGGTGAGGTGATAACCGCCCGTCGCAGCAGTATCCTGAACGGCGAGTTGCAACACAGGATCAAGAATGCCTATGCGAAAGCCATCGCAATCGTGCGGCTGACTTTTCGCCAGGCCAACTCGGCCGAAGTGGCACAGGAGGCAGTGGTCAGACGCCTTTGCCAGCTTGATCAGGCACAGCGCGCGCTTCTCGCGGATATCGATGGTACTCTCGATATCCGCACGCTGATCGCCGATGCGCTTGCGGGCAGCCTGCCGGAAAACCGTCTGATCATGCGGGGCCGCCCGGTCATGATCGAGGCTGATCAGGTTTTTGCGCTGAGCCTTGCACTCGGTGAGCTCGCAACAAATGCGCAAAAATACGGGGCCTGGTCGAATGACGATGGGCGGGTTCAGATTGAATGGACCCAGCGGCGTGGCCAGTTCGAACTGACCTGGCGGGAAGAGGGCGGTCCGCCGGTGACCGAGCCTGAAACCAGCGGCTTTGGACGTGAGCTGATCGAGGAGGCTCTGCGGCATGAATTCAGAGGCGAAGCGGTTCTGAAATTCGAGCCCGATGGGGTCGTTTTCACGCTCCGATCCTCTGGCCTCGCGCCGCCGCCGGATCAGATCAGCGGCTTTCCTCCGGTCACCGCCACTGTCGCGCCCGAGATATAGCTCGACATCGGCTCAGCCAGCATGACAAAGGCCGAAGCCAGTTCAACCGGCTGTGCGGGGCGCTTCATCGGGTAATTCGCTCCAAATCTGGCCACTTTGTCACCGGACATGCTGGCCGGTATCAGGGGAGTCCATACCGGGCCGGGCGCCACGCAGTTTACCCTAATCCCCTGTTCGGCAAGAAGCTGCGCCAGACCGCCGGTAAAATTCTGGATCGCACCCTTGGTGGTCGCATAGGCGAGAAGCGTCGGGTTCGGCATGTCGGCATTGATGGAGGCTGTGTTGATGATGGCACTGCCGCGTCCCATATGCGGCACTGCGGCCTTTGTCAGCCGGAAGATCGCATGGATGTTGACGGCGAAGGTTCGCTCCCATTCCTCATCTGTTATTTCAGAAAGCGCATCGAAAGTGTCCTGATGCGCCGCGTTGTTCACAAGGATGTCGATCCGACCAAATTCCGCGACCGCCTTTCCGACAATCGCACGACAATGCGCAGCGTCGGCGATGTCGCCAGCGATTGTCACACAACGCTGCCCGCTGTTGCGGATCAGTTGTGCGGTGTCTTCCGCATCCCCGGTCTCGCTCAGATAGGCCAGGACCACATCAGCGCCTTCCCGTGCGTAGGCAATAGCAACGGCCCGGCCGATGCCGCTGTCTGCGCCGGTGATGACCGCAACCTTCCCTGCAAGCCGTCCCGCACCGACCCAGCTTTCCTCACCATGATCAGGTCGAGGTTGCATCTTGCGAAAACTCCCGGGCAGGTCCTGGGTTTGTTCGGGGAAGGGCGGTCTGGGGTAGTCAAACCCATTGCCCGCTTGCCTGACATCGTTTCCGACGTTGATTTTGTCATGCCCGGGCGCATTGGCGATTATTGTGGGGGTCTCGTTTTCGTCAGATGAATGGCTCATGTCACGGCCTCCGCTATGCTGATGCTCTGCTGAACAAGGATCGCGGGCCGTTGTTCCAGCGCGCATACGCCGGACCGCCTTGGGGTCAGGAACATGCATGGCTTTCGCCCGTTTTGTCTGGCGGAGGGGACACCCGTGGGGAGTTCCTGCCAAGACCAGTCCCTTCAGGGACCGGCCCGTTGCAAATTCGGAGGCCTCGCGCGATTGCTGCATTCGGCTATGGCAGCAGCGCCTGATGTAGTTGATCCTGGTCCCCGGGAGGATAGTCACAAATGCGGAATGCAGACCTTAGGACGTGTTGACAAAAGGGATTCCACTGATCGATGCCCTGTGATTCAAGCTCATCTCTACGTGGGAGATGAACTTGGCACGCAACCTGATATCCGATGATGAGTGGGCCTTCTTCGAGGGGTTCATTTGTGCCGTCCGACACCCGAATGGGCGCAAGCCATCCAATCATCGTATTGTTCTGAATGGAATTTTCTGGATAGCGCGAACAGGCGCGCCGTGGCGGGATCTGCCTGAAGAGTTCGGCAAGTGGTCCTCGGTCTATCGCCAGTTCCGGCGCTGGACTCTGGCCGGACTGTGGGAGGATATCCTGGACGCGCTGAACCACGCGGGGATTGCGCCAGACAAACTGCAGATGGTCGACAGCACCGTGATCCGTGCCCATCATCATGCGGCGGGCGCAAAAGGGGGACTCCGAAAGAGGCTTTTGGCCGTTCAAGAGGTGGGTTCTCGACCAAGATCCACCTCCGCGTCAACGGCGCTGGCCTCCCCATGAGAACCGAAATCACGCCCGGACAGGATTCAGACTACACCGGCTACGATCTGGTGATGGCTGACAATCTGCCACAGCCCGCCGTTCTTGTCGCGGACAGGGGCTATGACTCTGATAAAATTCGGGAAGACATCGAGAGCCGCAATGCTCTTCCGATGATACCGATGCGAAAGAACCGCAAGCTGCGCAAGGCGGTCGACATGACGATCTACACGCTACGCAACATGGTCGAGCGGTGCTTCAACAAGCTTAAGAACAGTCGCAGGCTGGCAACCCGCTACGACAAGACCGCAGACAGCTTCCTAGGTGTCATAGACATTGCCTGCATCAGGCTATGGATCCGCCATTTGTCAACATGACCTAGTTCACTCCTGACGACCCTGCTCGGAAAAGCGGTGCTGGTTGCTGAAGATGAATATCTTCTGGCGGCCGATCTTACAAAATTTCTGCAGCGTGCGGGCGCCAGGGTGATCGGCCCGTTCCCGACAGTCCGCGAGGCCCTTGAAGGTCTGCGGACCGGTGTCACCCCGGATTTTGCGATGCTTGACGTAAATCTCCGGGGGGAGATGGTCTTTCCCCTGGCCGATCACCTCGTCGCGGCGGCGATCCCCTTCATTTTTATCACAGGTTACGACACGGCTTTGTTGCCCCAGGCATATGCTGCAATCCCGCGTCTGGAGAAGCCTATCAACCTTTGAGTGGCCTGAAGAGGAGATTCCGGCAGGCGGATATCCGCAGATTCGGAATGAATGTAAGTCAAGCCTTTGATAAATATGATGTATTGAGATTCACCGCAGAGGTTGCTTCAATCTCAACTTGCTTCATAGTGATACAAGCATAGTCCGATCCGCGCCGGGCCCGCTGCATCGGAACAACCGAACCAGCCGCGAGACGGATTAAAGATGCAAACCCTTTCCGGTCGCACGATCATGATAGTCGAGGATGACTACTACCTTGCCTGCGAACTGGCGGATCATTTCCGCGCGGCAAAGGCCAAAGTGCTCGGGCCTTTTCCTTCGGTTGTTGAGGCAACTGATTATGTCGAGGATGCAGACCTTGCGGTGCTCGATGTAAATCTGAGGGACCAGGAGGTCTATCTGCTGGCCGATCTACTGATGGGGGCCGCTGTCCCTTTCGTTTTTTACTCGGCGCATGAGGTCACGAAGATACCGCGTCGGTTTGCCCGTGTTGCCCGGTTGCCGAAGCCCTATGAAGCCCGCGCGACCGTAGAGCTGCTGCGTAACCAGATCCATACGCAAACGCTGATGGCGCTCCTGCCAAAGCTGAGGCTGTCGGCCCGGCTGATCCTGACCGACCCCGCAGCTGCCGACCGGCTGGTCGAAGCGACCTTGTTGCTTGCGATAGAGGAGCAGTCGGGCCTGCAAACGCTGCCACCTCTGGAAAAATGGCTGCAACACCTGATGGAACGTGCTCTGGCAGAGCGTGGGCGCGATCTGCTGCACTGATCCACTTTCAGCGGGAACCTTTGTCGTTGCATGACGCTTCAGACATGTGTTTCACACGCCATGCCCGAGACGCCCAGGATACCCAATGAATGACACCCATGAGACAGATCCGGTGAAAGATCCGGAAAATCTTCCTCCTGATGTTGCGGCGGTTATCGGCATTGGCGTCTCTGCAAAATCGCTGGGCTCATTTCTCGAAATTCTGTCCTCGACAGAACCGGGTCTTGGCGGCGCATATCTGGTCGCAATTGGCGGCAAAGATCGCCCGTCGGAGGAAGACTTACTGTCTGAAGCGACGGCAGTCTCATCATTTACAGTGATGATGGCCGAGGATGGTGCGCCGCTCCTGCCGGAACATGTCTATATTGCCGGCGCCGATCGGCTGCTGACCTTGGACGCTGGCCGCATTTCTGTGCGCGACCAGCCTGCCGGCGAGAGAGCCGGCGCTGTCGATACGATGCTGGACTCCATCGCGCGTAATGCCGGGCGCCATTCCGTTGCCGTCATTCTGAACGGGCTGCATGCGGAAGGTGCGGTTGGATTGCGCGCCGCGAAGGAGTGCGGGGGCCTGACGATAGGGGAATGGGATCCGGGCGATGCCGACGGATCAGAGAGGGCCGGGCCATCCGGCGTTCTTGACATCCGGGGCACGCCAAGCCGCATCGCTGCGGAAATTGATCTCTACATTGGCAATATCGCGGTGCTTCACGAAGAGAGCATCCGCATCACCGCCGAAGAGGTGGAAACGAAAATCGCCGGGAT
The DNA here is from genome assembly GCF_900105075.1 of Rhodobacter sp. 24-YEA-8. Taxonomy (NCBI): domain Bacteria; kingdom Pseudomonadati; phylum Pseudomonadota; class Alphaproteobacteria; order Rhodobacterales; genus Rhodobacter; species Rhodobacter sp. 24-YEA-8. Next base: position 248,558 of record NZ_FNSK01000003.1, on the reverse strand, counting down.
CGTCAGCGCGCTTCGGAAGGTAACGGGCAATGATTTCCACGGCTATAAGCGTGGCACCTTCGTGCGCCGGGTGCAGCGGCGTCTTAAGGTGCTGCAAATGCCAGACATTGCCGCCTATGTAGAACTGTTGCGTGAAAATCGTGAAGAGGTGCAGCGCCTTTTCCAGGATCTTCTGATCGGCGTCACACAGTTCTTTCGGGATCCTCTGGAGTTCGACCTGCTGGAGCGCGAAATTCCGTCGCTTTTTGAAGGCAAGCGCGAAGGGGATATGGTCCGCGTCTGGGTGCTGGGCTGTGCCACGGGCGAAGAGGCCTATTCCATCGCGATGCTGCTGAAAGAATATGCCGCCACGCTGGAGGTTCCGCCGCGCATCCAGATTTTCGCCACCGACCTTGATGCGCGGGCCCTCGGGCTGGCGCGTGCCGCGCGATATGCGCCGACCATCGCGGATCATATCCGCCCGGATCGTCTGGAGCGCTGGTTCACACGCGAAGGCGATACCTACAACGTCGTCAAAGAATTGCGCGAGATCTGTATCTTCTCCCCCCATAATCTGGTCCGGGACGCACCTTTCTCTCGGATTGACCTGCTCTCTTGCCGGAATTTGCTGATATATCTGAATATAGAGGTGCAGGATCGCACCATTCCCCTGTTCCATTTCGCGCTGCGGGGGCGTTGGATTCTGATGCTGGGCTCGTCAGAAAACGTCACCCGCCATCAGACACTTTTCGCGCCCGTTGACCGCAAGAACCGCCTGTTCCGCCGTCTGGATACAGCCACCCGGGTCATCCCGGATTTCCCGCCATCCCTGCGCGTTCAATCCGGCCCATCCGTGACCATAGCATCGCCGGATCCTCTGGCGGTGCAACTGCCACGACTGTCGGACAGCATCGGCCGCCAGGCGGACGCCGTCGCGGAACGCTTTGCCCCCGGCTATGTTGTGATCGACACGCAATTCGAGGTGCTGCATTTTTCTGGAAGGATCGGGCGGTTTCTGGAACCGCTGGCAGGGGCTGCCTCCCTAAGCCTGATCAGCCTCGTTCATCCCGATCTGCGCGGCGAGCTTAGGGCCGCACTCTATCGCGCCCTTGCCGAGGCGAAGAAAGTCGAACTGCTGCGCCAGGTGATCAAACACGAGGAACAGGCCTCTTGTGTGAATATCATCATCGAACCGCTCAGCCGTGAACATATAACTTCGCTCGTGGTTGTCTTTCAGCATGTCGGCCCCGCCAGCGACGAAGCTGAAAGGCCAGCACCTTCGGGCGCCGACGATCATGTGCAGCGCATTGAAAACGAGCTGCGGCTGACGCGCGGGCGTCTTCAGGCGACCATTGAAGAGCTGGAATCCACCAATGAGGAATTGCGATCCTCGAATGAGGAATACCAGTCGATCAATGAAGAGCTGCAATCCACCAACGAAGAGCTGGAAACCTCAAAAGAGGAACTGCAATCGCTGAACGAAGAGCTTCAGACCGTCAATCTGGAGCTTGGCCATCAGATCCATGAACTGGGGCGCAGCAATTCGGACATCAAGAACCTGCTGGAAGCCAGCCAGATTGCGACCATCTTCCTCGACAATGATTTCAGGCTCCGCAATTTCACCGCCTCGGCGACCGAGGTGTTCCACCTGCTCGAAACCGATGTCGGTCGCCCGCTTGATCATATAGTGGCACGGATCAGCTATCCCGAGATCCATGAGGATGTGCGGCAGGTGCTGCAAAGCCTGATCCCGATTGACCGCATGGTTAGCGACAGAACCCGGGACCGCGACTATGCCGTGCGGGTGCTGCCCTATCGAAGCATCGACAATTTCATCGGCGGCACCGTTCTGACTTTCACCGATATGACCGCGACGCACCATGCCGAGCGGGCATTGCAAGACAGCGAAAAGCGGCTGCATGTTCTGATCGATGGTCTGCCACAGTTGATATGGCGTGCCGATCCTGGCGGATCCTGGACCTGGGCCAGCCCGCAATGGGCCACTTATACCGGCCAGTCGGTAGAAAAGGCGCAGGGGGCGGGCTGGCTGGAACAGGTTCATCCCGATGATCGCGAAACGGCACAGAGTGCATGGGCGGTCGTGGAAACCGCAGGGTTCGAAGCCGATTTCCGATTGATGGATGTATCGACAGGCCAGTGGCGCTGGTTTCAGACCCGTGCCACTCCGGTGCGCAACGCAGGAGGGCGGATCATCGAATGGCTGTGTGCCTCGACAGATATGGACGAATTGTTAAGCCTGCAGGAACGGCAGCGCGTGCTGGTGGGAGAGCTTCAGCACCGGACACGCAATCTCTTGTCGGTGGTGCGTCAGGTCGCACAGCGCACCCTGCAATCCGCACGGGATATGACGGATTTCGGTCAACGATTCCGCGACCGGCTTGAAATGCTGGCGCGGGTTCAGGGACTGCTCTCGGGTCTCGACGAAAACTCAAGGCTCAGCTTCGACGCGCTCGTCAGGACCGCGCTTTCTGCCGTCGGGACCGATCCCGGGGAACGCCTGATACTTGATGGTCCCTCAGATGTTCCTCTTGGGCCTTTAACCGTGCAGCTCCTGGCCATGGCTTTGCATGAACTGGCCACCAACGCGGTGAAACATGGCGCGTTGAACGGTGCGACCGGGCATCTGCATATTGGTTGGCGGATTGAGGGCGAGGACAGGCGCCGCCTCCATATTACCTGGCGTGAAACAGGTGTCGTCATGCCCGAGGCTGAACCTGGCTGGGGGCAGGGGCGCGAGCTGATCGAGCGCGCATTGCCCTACCAGCTGGACGCAGCGACTTCCTTCCGCGTTGAATCGGATGGGGTCTTCTGCACGATCTCACTTCCGATCTGACCTTCGCTGGCCTGCAACGGATTTGGCTGCGCGATGGGGTGGGGAGTGGGATATGGTTTCTGAAAACGGCGCGCCGGACGAGCAGCCCAATAGAAAAAGAGGGCTGAAGATCAGCTCAATAAGGAGGAGCACAAAACCGGCATCCCGAGCCGAAACTCTGAGAGAAGCAGCCGGGCCGCGCAGATGTTCAAATCGGGACAGCCCGCGGGGCGCGCGGGGGCATTGTCTCAGTAATTGACGGCAATCAGGTCGCGCACAGTGGTAACCTGCAGATCATCCATCAGCATTTGCCGCCCACGGCTGATCCGGCTTTTCACTGTTCCGATGGCACAATCGCAGATCCGCGCTACATCCTGATAGCTCTCTCCCACCAGGAATACGAGCACCAGCGCTTCTCTGTACTGGGCCGGCAGTCGCCTGATCGCCTGCATCACCCGATTGCATGCCATATGCGAGTCATGGACGGGAAAGCTGATCACCTGAGCAGAAACACAATCCTGATTTCCAACCGGCTCACGCGATCTTTTCATGATCCCGGTCAGGAAGCTGTTGCGCATGATCGTAAAAAGCCAGGCCCTCAGATTGGTGCCCGGCTGGAAGCGGTCTATATTCGCAATTGCCTTGACGAGCGTTTCCTGGACGAGGTCATCCGCCTCAGTTCCGCCGCGTGTCAGATTTCGGGCATAGATACGCAGGAACGGGATCATTTCGACCACTTTGCCCGAAGCTGATCCGTCCTGAGGCTTTGGGTCCTGCGGTATGATTTGCTTCGAGGTGGCCATAATGTGTCTCCCTCCACTTCTGATTGTAAGGGAAACGGATCGGGGGGTATTAAGTTCCGCAGTGCCTGTGACAGTGGCGGTAATCCGCCGCCATGCTCAGTCCGGATCGGTTGATCCTTCGCTCTGGCCCGTTGAAAAGTCAGCCATACGCCGATCAAGCGCCTTTCCCAGTTCGGCGGCAAGCGCATGCAGCCGGTCAGGAACAGGCTGGGCCATCACTGCCGAGAGCAGCTCCTGACCTGCAGTCTCCACCAGATCGTCTTCGTCAGAAGCCCGTCCCAGATCAGGACCGGGGAAAGGGATTACGGAATTACTCATCGTCAATACCCATGATGCCAGTCCCTGAAAGCAAGTTTACCGGGTTCCCCCCTCTGACAACAGCCGGAATTTCCCATTTCCCGAAACAGTGTGGAACCGTTGCTATACTGCCCCGTATCTCTTGTGCGAGCGGCGGAGCTGCCCATTTCAGCGTGTGGTCTTGTGCCCCGACCTGACCTCCAGCCTGTTTCGGACATCAGTTACCCCCCTGCAGGACAGGGCCTGATGTTCTGCAGCGCATCTCGAACTCAGCGTGGCAACGCAACCCTCAAGCGTGATCTCGCCGGATCGAGCTTTGACCGTGATACCCCTGGCATCAATATCATCCGCTTCGGTCAGTCTTTCACAGACATCTTCGCAGATGCGGCCATCCGAGCGGACGTAATTCTTCGGCCCCATGCCCCGGAACGGCCCGCGCCGAGAAACCGGAACGTCTTCGGAATGGCCTTCCGGCCCGCGCTCGCGGTCAAGTCCCCCATAATTTCCCGGATCCCATTCTCTGCGCCCAAGGTGGCGTTGGTCAGGATCCCACTCCCGCAAGCCAGGTATAGATGCAGCACCATTGCCGGCACGATCTTCGTGGCCGAGGGAGGTCGGCGGAAAATCGTTTGATCGCCTCCCTCCGAAAAATCCGGGCCGGAGATATCGCACCGCTTTCCAGTTATTTTCCATGTCATTTTCTCCTTTTGTCACAGGGCAGGCTGCGCATCCGCCGATCATTGTAGTTTGTTCAAACCGGGAACATCTATGGATTGTTCCGCGGTACGGGCGGCGTTCTGGCCAACATGGGGAACAATCTGCGCAACAGCTGGTTCATGCATCCACCTGGTCCCTGCGGGTCCGACAGATCCGGATCACCTGAAGTGACCGCATATCCAGGAGGACGACATGAAACGCCAGGGATTTGCATTTATTATGATCGCCGCGCTGGCGGCCCCGTCCGCCATACTCGCCCAGGAGGATGTTCCAGCCTCGCCTAAGACCATGCCCGAACAGACCTCGCCGGAGCTGCAGGCCGAGACGGCGGATGGTCTCGCTGTGCCCGACTGCGAAGAGCAGCACCGCTTGTTCGACACCAACGGCGATGGCTTTATCAGCCAGTCGGAATCTGAACGTGACTTCGCCCGCGCCGGGATTGACCGCGTGACGATCGGTGCTAAGGGGCTGACACGCGACCAGTTCCTTGCGGTTTGCGCCGCAGACCATTAACAACACGCAGGGCGCAGGTGGTAGAGATGCGCAAACGGCTTTCTGCACAGATCGCGGCGCGCAGGAAACAACAAGTCCCCGCCGATCTCGAGGGTATGGATGCCAACCTCCTGGCAATGCTGGACGCTCAGGTCGGTGACCTTGAGCAGCGGATCAAAGGCGTCATCGGGCAGGAGAAAACGTCGGCGGCAACGGCAAGGCTTCTGCTGTCCATCCCCGGGATTGGCCCCGTCTCTGCGGCCATGCTGATCGCGGAAATGCCGGAACTCGGGCGGATGACATCCGGTGAAGCTGCGGCGATGACGGGCCTTGCTCCCATCCCGCACGACAGTGGCGCAATGCGGGGCAAGCGGGCAATCGCCGGAGGTCGGCGCGCACTGAGACATGTCCTGTTCCAGGCAGCACTGGCTGCAGCCTGTCACAACCCCGTCTTGAAGCCAGTCGCACAGGCCCTCAAAATACGCGGCAAACCCCACAAGCTGGTCATCGTCGCTATCGCCCGCAGGCTGGTCACAATCGCAAACGCCATCCTCAAAACAGGCGTCCCGTGGCAGACCCTGCCAAGTAGATGAACACAGATGGGATGGTTGCCGCCCTCCCCAACCGGCATCGCAATGTGCGAGCGTTAGAAGCACAGACCTCCACGGAACGGAAAGGACGGTAAGATGAATGATATGATAGTCGGCGTCGATCTGGCCAAAAGTGTGTTCCAGCTTCACGGTGCCACAGCCGATGGAAGGCCAGCTTTCCGCAAGAAAGTGCCCCGCCAGCAGTTTCTGCGTTTTTTGGCTGCATATCCTGGGGCGATCATCGCCATGGAAGCTTGCGGCAGCGCTCATTTTTGGGCGCGGGAGTTGATCAGCCGCAACCATCAGGTTCTGATGGTCCCTCCGCAGTATGTGCGCCCATTCGTTAAGCGCCAGAAAAATGACGCCACCGATGCCGAGGCAATTGTCACTGCGGCCCGCCAGCCCGGGATGCGCTTTGTGCCTCCGAAAACTGACCAACAGCAGGCCCGTGCTGTGCTGTTCCGAGCCAGAGAGCGCCTTGTTCACCAAAGAACCGAGCTCGTAAATGCGCTGCGTGCTGTTCTTTATGAGTTCGGCTACGTCCTCCCGGCAGGCCTCAGGCAGATCGGTCGCGTGCAGGCTATTCTCGACTCAGATGAAGGAGCTATCCCTCGGCTCGTGCGCGAGGAATGCAGGGACCTGCTGGAACAGATCGCAGAGCAAACGGCTCGTATCGACGAGAGAACTCGGAAGGCACACCAGCTGGCGGATGGCGCCGAAACGGCGAGGCGCCTGCAGACCTTGCCGGGGGTCGGCCCAATCACAGCACTGGCATTTGACGCTTTCGCACCAGACATGAAAACCTTCAGGCGGGGTCGCGACTTCGCCGCCTGGCTGGGACTTGTTCCGCGTCAGCACTCTTCCGGAGGGAAGGAGCGATTGGGACGGATCACAAAAGCAGGTCAGGCGGATATCAGGCGTCTCCTAATCATCGGTGCGATGTCGCGGCTTAACTGGCTGGGACGATCACGTATCCCGGAAGGTTCCTGGCTGGAGCGAATGCTGGCAAGAAAGCCGCGCATGCTGGTAGCGATCGCTCTGGCTAACAAAATGGCGCGCGCCATCTGGGCCATGATGACAAAACAACAGGATTACAGGATCCCCGTGCCTGCTGCCGCTACGGTCTGAACGTAGCGCACGCATTCCGCACAGGGCGAAGAGGTGTAAGAAGCCGACGACCCCATGGGCAAAAGATCGAAATGATCCGGATCGGGAAAACCAGATAGCAACTGCGAGCAATCGAGCTCGAGACACAGATGTGGACCCGCTTCGCTGATCACCATCCCGGCCAGCGGCTTCTGAAAATTGCCGCACATACAGGCCTGACAGAAGACCGCACTCGATCACCAGCCCCAGGAGAAGAGGCCTTGCACAACGGGCGGCAACCACAGAAGTTGCTAGGTAGAATCCGATCCTGTTCGTCCGCAGATATCAGGAATACTCTCATGTGCTGACACCTGGTACAGGCTGTTCGATATACGACGCTCGGGAGGGCCGAAATTCCGCTGAAGCTGAAGGCATGAAGAATGCGTGCAGTGCTTTTGGTGGGCAGGTTCATATGCGAGCCAAGCCCAGGCTATTCCAGGGCTCGATCTGAAAGAAAACCTGGCAATCGATATGAGGCAGCCGACTTGAATTTTTCCGTGGGCTTTGACGGTCCAACGGGAGAATATACTGCTGATCGGGTATGAGGTGCTCCTGACTGGATAAGTCGTGAACCAGCAGGGCGATCTGCCTTGAAGCACCACTGTTCTTGTAATGCAGCGGAGATTGTCAATGGTGGGTGGTTGTGTGATCCGAGATGTCGTCCGTGTTCTGGATACCAGAAAGCTGCGACGCGCGGCCCTGGTGTCTTTTCTCCTCCCATGGGCAGAAAGCTTGAAGTTGAAGCTGATCGACGAAGATCCATCAGATGGAGGCTGTCTTCACGCGATCAAATCAGGGTTGACTGTGTTGAGTGTCGGAGGGATGGCGCTTCAGAAGTGCAATGCGTTGGGTATTGCGGACCTGGGAGAGTTTGCGATTTCCAATGTTCCTTGTCTGGTTATCTCAGATTTGAATGATCCGGTTGAGATGACTGCTGCCGCAAAGGCCGGATTCAGAGGGTTCATCTCGACAGACATGGATCCGGAACTGGCATTCAGGACTTTGACATTCATTTTGGGGAACGGAATTTCTTTCCCGCGTGAAGCGATCGTGGAGGACAAGATCAGGATTCAACCAGATCTGAGCTGTACGGAGGATATCCCGGGATCTTTGACTGGTTTGACACCGCGACAGCAGGAGGTGCTCGAGTGCCTCTGCAAGGGCAGATCAAACAAGTTGATAGGACGATATTTGGATCTGCAGGAATCCACAGTCAAGGTGCATGTACGGCAGATCATGCGAAAATTCGGTGCTGTGAACCGCACGCAGTTGGCGCTGCTCGCAGAGCGAAGTGTCAATGGCCACACGACCCTGGAATAGAATCCGTTGGCGCTCATAGGGGTGCTGCCCTCTCGCCGGGCCCGATACCTGCTCATGTCGGATCTGTCTGTAACGCTGGTCCAGGAATGCCCTGGTTCCGCTGAGGGGCATACCTCTGAAGGAGTATATACGGAATTGCAATGGCTGGACCACTCACAGCCCGTTATTCCTTTAGCGTAAGAGGAGAACGCCATGGGCTTTCGAACAGGCTATTCAGGTCGGGATCATTGTAGCGAAAGGCTGCCGCCTCGAGCGATTTCCTGCATTGTGCCGCGAGAATCCGTGACAACAGGCAGTCAAACGGTTGTCACGGCAATTTCAGTTTCGGTAGCAGCGGCAGCAGACGCCTACGGCACTGCGACACTCGCTAATGCCGTCATCAATATCGACGTCGTCAGTCGTGGGCTGCTGAGTTTTGCCTGGGGTCAGGTCAGCATCCTGGGCGCGGCCACCGGGCCCGATGGTGAAAATGGTTATGTTTCAGGGTATATCGGCATTGATCTTGCTGGCCTGAGTCAGATGGACATGCAGGTCTCAGCCCAGGGTGACGCGGCGGGCATGTCGGCCGGGGTGACCTTTCTCTCGGTCACTCTTGCACTTCCTGAAATGAACATTTTCACCTCGTCAGGGCAGGCATCTGCCGGGTCGGTATCTTACGGCGATCAGTTGAGCGGCAACCTGGCCACGTTCACGGCAAGCATCACGGCAGAGGGCGCGAACAGCTCTGCAGAGCTACAGGCAGAGGCCTTTGCCGCAGAGGAGCAAATGTCCTCGGTCGTGTTGTCAGGTCAGGCCGCAACCTATGAAACAACTGAATTCATTACGATGACCGGGACGCGCGGCGCCGATGTGATCAATGCCGTCACTGGCGACACTCTGGTTTGGGCGGCGGCGGGAAAGGATACGATCCGCGCGGGTGCCGGCGATGACTGGCTGTTTGCAGAAGACGGCAAAGACAGCGTCTTCGCGGGGGCGGGGAATGATGCGGCCTTTGGCGGTGTGGGCGAAGATGGTCTTTGGGGCGAGGATGGCGACGACTGGCTTTTCGGCGGGCGCGGTGATGACAGCCTCTTTGGCGGTTCCGGTGAGGATTTGCTGCTGGGCGGTGCGGGGAGCGACCGCATCGACGGGGGCGCAGGGAATGACCTGATCGAGGGTGGAACAGGCCGGGACATGATCTTCGGCGGTGCAGGCAATGATATCTTCCGCATGGGCACCAGGGCGGGTGACGACGACGATATTTACCGCGGCGGCAGTGGCGCGGATCTGTGGCTGATCACCGGCCGTTTCGATGATGACCTGATCCAGGATTTCCGCATCGCCGAGGGCGACCGGCTGCTGGGACCCGGCGGGGGATGGGACGACCCGGCCATAATGGGGCTTCGAAATGGCACCATGCTGTCCTTCAGTCGGAGCGCCTGTGACCGGGACGATCTGGAAATCACCTTCCGATTTGACGGGCGAACTTCGGTTCTTACACTTGATGAATTCTTCACGCTGAATCCAGGCTACGGATCCGCAATTCCCATCAGGGGCGTGGCCAGCGACTCACAAGCGGAAATGCTAATGCGGAATATATTTGGCGATGACCTGGATGTGTACGCCGATTCACCGTCTTATCTGCTGATGATCGGGAATCAGATCAGCGATCTCGGTTAATTCCACATAAAGAAATGAAGTTTCAATACGTCGGTGACCCGGTCGCCGGCGTATATGGCATTTTTATTATCCGGGACTCTGAGCCCTGACTACGCCCTTAGTACTATGCAACCTTCGCGTCTTTGAAATATCCGGTCCTATGAATTAATACCCGATAACCGGGATCTGCCGGGTCTGTAAATTCAACAGGAGAGCGAAATGACCAACTGGAACAATTCGGACGTCAACTTCGACGCCAGCTACGATTACACCGCAACGGTCGACATCGACTACAGCACTGTCGTCGATTTCACCAGCGACATCTCGGTGAATCATGACTACAATGTCGATGTCTGCATCGACGGAAACGAAGCTGTGTTCTCGATCGATATTCAGGCTTATGGCGATGACAGCGCCACCGAGCTGAACCTTGTCGTCTTCGTCAATGATGACTACTCGACCATCACGGCAACCGGCTGGGCCGCCGTTGCCTGATCGGCGATTTCGTTTCTTCGGGACAACCGGAGTATAACGAGAAGGGTCTCGCATCCGCGAGACCCTCATTCCCGCAGAGAGAACCCTTGTTGCGATCGCAATCAAAGATGAATCAGTCCTGACGCGAATCCGATACATCATGATTTGAGACAGCAGGGTGTTTTCAAATTCCCACCAGATTATCGATCTGCTCAGCTGGATCTTGATCAGACGGAAATGCGATTGCTGTCTGCCCGTCGGAGAAAGATCCGATTTCAACCCTGATATTCGGAGATGCGATATGACCACTCTCAAGTCGACACGGCTGTTGACGTCGCGGATCAAAATCTCAGATCCCCATATCATCGCCTCTCCGTCTGCCGATATGGCAATGGCCGCTGTTATTGCAGACTCGGGCCATACGGTCATTACAGGAACCGAAGGGGCTGACATTCTGATCCGGTCGGAAAGTGGCAGGTTGCGGATTGAAGGGCTCGGCGGCAATGATGTGATCACGGTCGCGCCGAACAGCACAGGCGGCGATTATCTGGATGGTGGCGCCGGCGACGATACGCTGAACGGCGCCGGGTCGGACGATATTCTGGTCGGCGGTGCCGGGCGCGATGTGCTGAACGGCGGAGCGGGCGTCGATACGGCGGATTACACCGCTTCGGACGCGGCGGTCACGGTGATCCTCGCGGCAGACCCGACGAAAACGGCACGCGGCAATGGCGGTCACGCGACAGGTGATGTGCTTTCTGGCATCGAGAACCTGACCGGCTCGGCCTTTGACGATCTGCTGAGCGGCAACCGGCTTGACAATCAGCTTGTCGGCAATGGCGGGGACGACATTCTGCGCGGGATGGATGGCAATGACATCCTGTTCGGCGACAGCATCGCTGATGCCGATCTGGACGGGGTGGCCGATGATCTTGACGGCGATGGCCTGCCTGATGGCACCAATTCCGATCCGTCCGGCGGCGATGATCTGCTGGATGGCGGCTTCGGCAATGACCGGCTTTATGGTGGCGGCGGGGATGACACGCTGCAGGGTGGTTTTGGCCATGACACCGTCTTTGGCGGGTTCGGTGCCGATCTGCTGAATGGCGGCGATGGAGATGACGTGCTGGATGGCGGCGCGGGAGATGACTCGCTGCTGGGCAGCCTCGGCAATGATCTGCTGCGCGGCGGGGATGGCGATGATTTCGTGAACGGCTCGATCGGCAATGACAGCCTTTATGGCGGTGCCGGCACGGATGAGATCCTCGCGGGGGATGGCAATGATCTGGCCGATGGTGGCGAGGGCGATGACCGGCTGATCGGCAATGGTGGTCATGACAGCCTGACGGGTGGCGGCGGCAATGACCGGATCGAGGGCAATGAGGGCAATGACAGCCTCTATGGCGGCAGCGGCGATGATACGCTGGTCGGCGGCAATGGCGCCAATATCCTTGACGGCGGCGATGGCATCGACACCGCCGATTTCTCGGCCGGGGGCGCGGTCGGCTATGACATGGGGTCCGGCACCGGCAGCGGCGCGGCTGCGGGATCCGTGCTGATCAGCATTGAATCGGTGATCGGCTCGGGCTTTGGCGATATTCTGATCGGCGACGCCTCGGCCAATACCTTCACCGGCGGGGCAGGGGCAGATACGCTGATCGGCCAGGGCGGCAATGATACGGCGGATTATTCCGCCTCGGCGGCGGCGGTGAATGTCAGCCTCAACACCACAGTCGCGGACCCGCTTGCGGTCGGGATCGGCCTGGGCGGCGATGCCGAAGGGGACCGGCTGCAACTGATTGAGCGGCTGATCGGATCCGCCTTCGATGACACGCTGACCGGCGGAGAGCTGAACGATACCCTGATGGGCGGGGCCGGGGCAGACCTGCTGACGGGCGGTGCCGGCATTGATACGGCGGAATATTCAACCTCGGCTGCGGGCGTTTCGGTGCAGCTGACCACCGGCGGCGGTGCGCTCACTGCCGGGGGCGATGCTGCAGGCGATGTGCTGAACGGCATCGAAAACCTGATCGGATCTGCCCATGCCGATTTCCTCGCCGGAAACGAGGGCGCCAACCGTCTGACCGGCGGCGCGGGCAATGATCTTCTGCGCGGCGGCGCGGGCGCGGATACGCTTCTGGGCGGTGACGGCATCGATACGGCGGATTATTCGACCTCGGCGCTTGGGGTGATCGCGCTTCTGAGCGATGCGGCCGATGGCGGATTCCTGTCAGCGGGCGGCGATGCGGCGGGCGATCTGCTGAACGGGATCGAGAACCTGATCGGCTCGGGTCAGGCGGATCAGCTGATCGGATCGGCCGCCGCCAACCGGCTGGAAGGCGGCGCGGGCAACGATCTTTTGCGCGGCAATGGCGGCGCGGATGTGCTGATCGGCGGCGATGGGGTCGATACCGCCAGCTATGCCAATTCCGCCTCGGGTGTCTTTGTTACCCTGACGGATAGCGGCTTTGGCACCGGGATCGGCGGCGATGCGGCGGGCGACCAGCTCAGCACCATCGAGAACCTGATCGGCTCGGCATATGGCGATCTGCTGGTTGGCAATTCCGCTGCGAACCAGCTGCAGGGCGGCGCGGGCGACGATATTTTCCGCTCAGGGCTCGGGGCCGATGTCCTGCTGGGCGGCGATGGGGTCGACACGGCGGATTATTCGCTTTCGGCGGGTGCGGTCTTTGCGCGGCTCTATTCCGGCACCACCGGATCGGCCAGCCAGGGCGGTGACGCGGCGGGTGACGCGCTCTTGCAGATGGAAAACGCCATCGGCTCGGCGTTCAATGATCTGCTGCACGGATCGGAACAGGCCAACCGCCTCGATGGCGGTGCCGGAAATGACCAGCTGGTGGGCTTTGCCGGGGCGGATACGCTGATCGGCGGCGCCGGGCTTGATACGGCAGATTATTCCGCCTCGGCCGCCGGGGTGAATGTCGGCCTCAGCGCAACCGGCAGCACGCTGGGGGCCGGGGGCGACGCCGAAGGCGATATTCTGAACGGGATCGAGGCGCTGATCGGTTCGGCATTCAATGACCAGCTGGTCGGCAGCGCGGTGGACAACCGGATCGTCAGCGGTGCCGGCAATGATCTGATCTATGGCGGCGGCGGCGAGGACCTGCTGGTCGCCAGCGGCGCGGGCGCCCGCAATATATTCGGCGACGGTCCGGGCACGGTGGCCGGGATGGACACGTTCCGCATTCTGGCCGGCACCAATACGATCCGCGACTATCAGGCGGGTGAGGATCTGCAGCTCAACAGCCTTGATGCCGGAGGGATCTCGCTGGTCGGACTGGCCGGGGGGCTGCTGGCCGGGCGCTTTGTCGGTGCAACCCACACCACCTATGTCATCCTCGGCACCAACGCCGATGTGGCCGCCGCCTCTGCGGCGCTGAACTTTCTGATCCAGAACGACCTGACCGTCGACCCGGGCCTGATCGCCTGAGGCCATTCCCTTCTACCACGGCCCGGGATGGCCGGAAACGGCACCGGGAAAGCAACGGAAAGCAGATCATGGTCAGTCAAAAGACAGCTGCGCTACGCAATCAGAGCGGTGAACTCGACCGCGCCATCAGGGCCTGCCGGTCTGCGGCCTGGGTGATGTTTGCCTTCAGCCTTGCGATCAATGTGCTGATGCTGGCCTCGCCGCTCTATATGCTCCAGGTCTATGACCGGGTGCTGGTGACGGGCCGGGTCGAGACGCTGATCATGCTGACCCTGCTGATCGCCGGGGCGCTGCTGGTGCTGGGGCTGCTGGATGCGCTTCGGGCGATGATGATGGTGCGGTTCGGCTGCTGGCTGAATGCGCGGCTGGGGCCGGTCTTGCTGGCAAGCGGGGTGCGGGCGCGGCTCGTTGGCGATACGGCGGGCGGGCAGATGCTGCGCGATCTGGCCCAGGTGCAGGGTTTCGTGTCCTCGCAGGGGCTGATCATGTTCTTCGATGCCCCCTGGACGCCGGTGTTCCTGCTGCTGATCTGGTTTTTGCATCCGCTGATGGGGATGGTTGCCGTCTCTGCGGCGGTGCTGTTGCTGGGGCTCAGCCTGTTGAACGAATGGCTGACCCGAAAGGCGACACTCAACGCGGCGCTGGCGGGCATGGCGGCGCAGGGCTCTGCCGATGCCACCATCAGGAATGCCGAAGTGGTGCGCGCCATGGCCATGCTGCCCGCCCTCAGCGCCCGTTGGGAGGAGAGCAATAACGCCGCGCTTGCCGCCACCCAACGCGCGGCAGAGCGTGGCGCGCTGATCCTCGGCCTGACCAAATTCCTGCGGCTTTTCGTGCAATCGGCGATACTTGGCCTTGGCGCCTGGCTGGTGATCAGGGGCAATGTCTCGGGGGGGGTGATGATCGCCTCGTCAATCCTGCTGGGCCGCGCGCTTGGCCCCGTCGAGGCGGCGATGTCGACCTGGCGCAACTTAATGGGCGCGCGCATCGCCTTCCGGCGGCTGAAAACCAGGCTGGGCGCCATTCCGGCCGAACCGGAGCGTTTTTTGCTGCCCTCGCCCACCGGTCGCATCACGATGAACCGCGTCAGTTTCATTCCGCAAGGCGCGCGTGCGCCGGTGCTGGACGGGGTCTCGCTGACCATCCGCCCGGGTGAGGTGACGGCGGTGATTGGCCCCTCGGCCGGCGGCAAAAGCACGCTGTGCCGGGTGCTTCTGGGCCTGAATGCGCCTGGCAGCGGCCAGATCCGGCTGGACGGGTCGGAGCTGCATCACTGGGATCCGTTGCAGCTTGGCCGCGCCTTTGGCTACCTGCCGCAGGATGTGGAGCTGTTTTCGGGCACCATCAGCGAGAACATCGCCCGCATGGGCCGGATCGACGACGAGGCGGTCCTCAAGGCGGCACAGCTCGCCCATGCGCATGAACTGATCCAGTCACTGCCGCATGGCTACAATACCCAGATCGGCGAGGGCGGTGCCCGGCTCTCGGGCGGCCAGCGCCAGCGCATCGGCCTGGCCCGCGCGCTTTACGGCACGCCCTGCCTCGTGGTGCTCGATGAGCCGAATGCCAATCTGGATCAGGCGGGTGAGGCGGCTTTGTCAGCGGCGATCCGTGACATGCGCAGCGCGGGGTCGGCGATGGTGATCGTGGGGCACCGGCCTTCGACGCTGGCCTGTGCCGATCATCTGGTCTTTTTGCGCGACGGGCGCATCGAGATGCAGGGCCCGCGTGACGAAATTCTGGCGCGGCTGCGCATCGGCTCTGCGGCGGCGGGTGGGATGGCCAGCGTGCCACGCGCGACGGAGGCCACAGCCGAGGGCGGCACGGTCGTGAACCGCTCTGCCGCGCAGGGAAGTGAACGGGAGCTCCAGTCATGACCACCAGCAATGTGTCCCGGTTGCCCGCGGGGAACTTTCGGCGCCCGCCGCTGGTTTTGACGGCGCCCGTGCAACCTTCGCCGGGGGTCGGGCGGATCATCGTCGGGCCGGCGCTGACGGGCTTTCTTCTGATCGTGATTTTCCTTGGTGGCTTTTCGGCCTGGGCCGCGCTGGTGCCGATCGCCTCGGGCGCCGTTGCCTCAGGCGTCATCAGCCCGGACGGCAATCGCCGCATCATCCAGCATTATGAGGGTGGCATCATTGCCGAGATCCTGGTGCGCGATGGCGATGAGGTCGCGCAGGGGCAGCCGGTCATCGCGCTTGAGGGGCGTCAGGCGAAGGCCAGCCATGATGCGGTGCTGGCGGAGTACCAGACCGCCCTTGCAATTGTCGCGCGGCTTCGCGCCGAGACCCTGCATGCCGAAACCGTCACCTATCCGGCGGAGCTGGTGACGGATATGCCGGGCGCGCAGGCGGTCATCCATGACCAGAACGCGATTTTTGAACGGCAGCGTGATTATCTCGCAGCGCAGAAGAGCATTCTGCAGTCGCGTGATGAACAGCTTGTGGCCCAGGTTGCCGCGCTGGAAGCTCAGGGCAAAAGCATTGAACGCCAGCTGGCCCTGAATGCCGAAGAGATGGCATCGAAACAGGCGCTGTTTGATACAGGGCTGGCGACGATGCCGCAGCTGCTGGAACTGCGGCGGCAGGAGACGGCCCTGAGCGGGGAAAGCGGTCGGCTGAGCGCGCTGATGTCCGAAGTGGGAGACAAACGCGCCGAAGTCGCGCTGCAGCTTTTGTCGCTTGAAGCGGCGCGCGCGGATGAGCTGGCCAGCGAGACAGATACGGCCCGCGCCAAACTCGCCACCGTGAGCGAACAGCTGAATGTCAGCTCCGACATCCTCGACCGAACCATCCTGACCGCGCCGGTCAGTGGCAAGGTGGTGAATTCGCGCTTCATGTCGGCGGGCGGGGTGATCCGTCCGGCCGAGCCGATCATGGAGATCGTGCCCGATCAGGAGCGTCTGCTGATCGATGCGCGGATTTCCGTCATGGACATTGATTCCGTGCATAGCGGCATGGAGACAGTGGTTCACCTGACCGCGCTGGCCTCGTTCCGGCTGCCGCAGATCAAGGGCAAGGTGATCTCGGTCTCGGGTGATCGGATGACCGATCCGGCCACCGGCCAGGCCTATTTCCTCGCCCGGGTCGAGGTGTCCGACGAAAGCCTTGCTCTGATCGGAGACAGCGAACTCGTTCCCGGTATGCCCGCAGATGTTTTGCTGGTCACCTCGACCCGCACAATGGCCGCCTATCTGTTCGAGCCGATCCTCGCGACCTTCAGACGCAGTTTTCGCGAAGAGTAGGCGCCGGGCCGGGGAAGGACTCTGCCGAATGCTGACAGACGGGGCGACGCCGGTCTGTGCCAGCCGCCTCCCTCTGGCACAAACGGTCACAAAGGAAAGGCGCGGCGTGGGACACCGGCCACATCCGGAGTTCAGCTGCCTGATACGCCTGCGGCAAGCGCCAGCCGGACCAGTGCCGGCAGCGATGCCGCGCCGGTTTTCCGCATGACGGCAGCGCGATGGTTTTCCACCGTGCGCTGATTGATCGCGAGCCTGAGCGCGATGATCTTGTTCGCGGTGCCTGCGAGGACCTGCACCAGCACATCGTGCTCGCGCGGCGTGAGGGAAGCGAAACTTTCCTGTGCCGACCGGCGGCCCTCGCTCTTCGATTGGTCGCTGGTGGAACCGGCGATTGCGAGCGCAACACTCGCGAGCAGATCTTTCGCGCTGGCCGGCTTCTCGATAAGGTCGGAGGCCCCTGCCTTCATCGCTGCAACAGCCATAGCCGCGTCGCCGTGAGCGGTCAGGACGATCGCGGGAATGTCGACGTTCAGGCGACGCAGGGTTTCCAGCAGTGCCACGCCTCCCTGCCCGGGGAGCAGGCCGTCCACGATGAGGCAATCGCCCCGGGAGGGGCGCGGAGCCGCCAGAAATGCCTCGGCTGACAGCCAGGTGGCTGCGATCCAGCCTTCGGATTCGAAGAGCCTGCGCAACGTTTCCAGGATCATCGGGTCGTCATCCACGATATGGATCGTCGATGCGTCTGCCACCGCAGGCTGACTGATCGAATTGGAACGGGTGCTGCGCAAGATATCCGAAATGCGGCTCAGCAGGGCTTGCGGCGCGGCGGGTTTGGAGACCTGGTGAAAGGGCGTCGTGGCGATACTTCGCATGGGCGCAACGGCAATGTCGCCGGTCAGAATGATCGTGGGAATTTCGCGGCCGGTCTGGCGACTGAGTTCGCTGGCAAGCTGCTGCCCATTCATCCCGCCGCGCAGGTCCATATCTGTCAGGAGCAGATCGGGGCTCACTTTGCCTTCGCTCGCCCATAGCAGGGCAAGCCGCGCATCCTGCAGGGCGATGACGGTATGCCCCTCTGTTTCAAGCAGTTCGCAAAGCAGTGCGCGGAGCGGCTCGTCGTCTTCGACGAGAAGGATCGTCCCGGCCTGTCGGGAGGGCGTTTCCCCGATGGATTGTGGCTCCGGAGGCGCAGTGTTTTGAACGGCTTCCGCGCGTTGCAAGGTGATCGCGAATACCGATCCCTTGCCCGGGGCCGAGCGGAGGGAAACCCTATGCCCCAGCAAATTCCCGAGTCGTCGCACAATGGACAGGCCAAGGCCCAGCCCGTGCCCGGGCTGCAAGATGGACTTGCCCGCCTGATAATAGGGGTCGAATACCGCATCGCGTTCGGATTCCGCCACGCCGATACCGCTGTCGCAAACCACGAGTTGCAGCGCGCCGTCCCTCGGCCGGCATCCGATCAGAATGCCCCCCCGAAGCGTATATTTCAGCGCGTTCGACAGCAGGTTGCGCAGCATCTGCACCAGAAGTTGCGGGTCGGTGCGGATCCAGGCGGAGCTTTGGACCATTCGCAGCCTGAGGCCTTTGTGATCGCAGAGCGGGCCGAATTCTTCCGCCATGCGCTCGAGCAGAGGCGCGACCGGCACCGGGCGGATGGCGGGCCGGATGATCCCGGATTCGATCCGGTTCACATCGAGCAGAGAGTCCAGCATCTCGGTCATCGACCCCAGGGTGCGGTCAAGCAGGGTCGTAAGCCGCGCCGCCTCATCGGGCAGTTTGTGCCGCGCCATCAGCCCGTGCAGAAGCGTCAGCGACTGCAGGTGTTGATTTGCACTCGGAACTGACCCGGGTTTTCCATCGAGAAGTGACCCACCTCTCAGTTATGCGAACCAGGTTATTGCTGGGTCAAGGCATGTGCGATTTCCTTCTTCTTTCGGGTTGCGGCAGCGGTGCTGGCTTTGAAGCGGAAGCTATCGTTTCCGGTCTCCAGAATGTGGCATCGGTGGGTAAGGCGATCGAGCAGCGCAGTGGTCATCTTGGCATCACCGAAGACGCTGGCCCATTCGCTGAAGCTGAGGTTGGTGGTGATCACAACGCTGGTGCGTTCGTAGAGCTTACTCAGCAGATGGAAGAGCAGCGCACCGCCTGAAGAGCTGAACGGCAGGTAGCCCAACTCGTCCAGTATCACGAGGTCGAGGCGTGCGAGGTTTTCGGCCGTCTGCCCGGCCTTGCCCTTGGCTTTCTCCTGTTCGAGCGTATTGACGAGTTCGATGGTGGAGAAGAAGCGGACCTTGCGGCGATGATGCTCGACGGCCTGTGTGCCGATGGCGGTCGCGACATGGGTCTTGCCAGTGCCCGGCCCGCCGATCATCACGACATTCTGCGCACCATCGATGAACTCGCAGCGATGCAGCTGGCGCACGGTGGCTTCGTTCATCTCGCTGGCCGCGAAGTCGAAGCCCGTCAGATCCTTATAGGCCGGGAAGCGTGCCGACTTCATATGATAGGCGATGGAGCGCACCTCTCGCTCCGCAACCTCTGCCTTCAGCAGCTGGGTCAGGATCGGCACAGCTGCATCGAAGGCGGGCGCGCCCTGTTCGATCAGGTCCGTCACGGCCTGGGCCATGCCATACATCTTGAGGCTTCGCAGCATGATGACGATGGCCCCACTGGCGGGATCATGACGCATGGCGGCCTCCGGTGCTGCGGGCGCGCAGATTGTCATAGCGTCCGACATCGGCCTTGGGTTCGTGGCGCAGGAGCAGCGCCTGCGGGGCGTCGACGGTCGGGCCGTTGATCGCCTTGCCATCGATCAGCCGGTGCAGGGTGTTGAGAACATGGGTCTTGGTGGCGATGCCCTCCGACAAAGCAAGCTCGACTGCGGTCAGCACCACCTGCTCATCGTGATGCAGGACGAGGGCGAGGATATCGACCATCTCCCGGTCCCCGCCGGGGCGCTTCAGCATCTGCTCCTGCAACTGCCGGAAGGCGGGCGGCAGCTCGACGAATGGTGCGCCGTTGCGCAGCGCCCCGGGTTTGCGCTGGATCACCGTCAGGTAGTGGCGCCAGTCATAGATCGTGCGCGGCGGCAGATGATGGGACCGATCAATCCGCCGCACATGTTCGCACAGGATCTGCCCCTCGGCGACGACCACGAGCCGCTCCGGATAGACGCGCAGGCTCACCCGACGGTTCGCAAAAGATGCAGGGACGCTGTAGCGGTTGCGCTCGAAGTTGATCAGGCAGGTCGGGGAGACCCTATTGCTCTGTTCGACGAAGCCATCGAAGGGAGCCGGCACGGGCATCAGCGCGTGCTGCTCGTCGCTCCAGACATCGGCGACGCTGCCGACCAGATGGCCGTGCGGGATCTCGCGCCATTGCTCGACACATCGCTGCTCCAGCCAGGCGTTGAGGGCGGCCAGATCGGGGAAGTTCGGTATCGGTTGCCAGAACCGTGGCCGGGCATCCTGCACGTTCTTCTCGACCTGACCCTTCTCCCAACCCGCAGCCGGATTGCAGAAGTCAGGTTCGAAGACGTAGTGGTTGGCCATGGCGAGGAAGCGCAGATTGACCTGCCGTTCCTTGCCACGGCCAATCTGACCGACCGCAGTCTTCATGTTGTCGTAGATCCCCCGCTCAGGCACGCCGCCAAAGACGCGGAAGGCATGCCAGTGGGCGTCGAACAGCATCTCATGGGTCTGGAGCAGATACGCGCGCACCACGAAAGCGCGGCTGTGCGACAGCTTCGTATGCGCCACCTGCAGCTTGGTCCGCTCACCGCCAAGCACGGCAAAGTCTTCGCTCCAATCGAACTGGAAGGCCTCGCCGGGGCGGAAGGCCAGAGGCACGAAGGTGCCCCGATCAGCCGTTTGCCGCGCCGTGCGCCATTCCCGCGCGAAGGCCGCGACCCGGTTGTAGGAGCCTGTAAACCCCAGTGCGACAAGATCGGTATGCAATCGCGTCAGCGGCCGGCGCTGCTTGCGCGACTTCGTGCTGTCGGTCTTCAGCCAGGCCGACAGCTTGTCCGCGAATGGATCGAGCTTGCTCGGTCGCTCTGGCACCGAGAACTTCGGCTCGATCGCGCCCGACTTCAGATACTTCTTGATCGTGTTCCGAGAGAGCCCAGTCCGCCGCGCGATCTCACGGATCGGCAGCTTCTCTCGCAGCGCAAGACGACGAATGACGTTCAAAAGTCCCATGTGGATCACTCCAATGCCCCCCGTCGCTCACAGTGCTCAGGGGAAGGGTCACATGGGTCAAATCACGGTGGAAGTTATACGCCTGCTGGAGTGAACCCCATCGGCTGGACCACGAAGGTCCTTCCAACTAAGCCGCCTGCTGGGCGATTAGCGTTTCGAATTCCTCTGGCGGACGGTAGCCGAGGGCAGAGTGCAGTCTTCGGGTATTGTATATTTGTTCGATGAAGATCGGCAATCGCTGGGCGACGTCGGTGAAGGTCTCGTAACCTGCGCGATAGACCTCCTCGACCTTCAGCGTCTTCATGAAGCTCTCCGCCTGAGCATTGTGGTAGGGATTGCCGACGCTGCTCATTGATCCGCGCAGACCGGCAGCCTCCAGCGCTTCGCGATACAGTTGAGACGCGTATTGGGCGCCGCGGTCCGTATGGTGAATGCAGCCGGGCGGCGGCCGCCTGCTTGCGACAGCGGATTCCAGCGCCGCCAGGGCGAGCGGCGTGTCCAGGCGCTGCGACAGGGCGTAACCCACAACCTTCCGGCTGCAGGCATCGAGGATGACCGCGAGGTAGCAAAAGCCCTGCGTGACGCGAATGTAGGTGAAGTCCGCGACCCAAACCTGATCGAGGCAGCGTGGGATAGTGTTGCGATAGAGGTTCGGGTAGATCGGGTTGTCATGCCGACTGTCCGTGGTGCGCACGTAGCGCTTTCGCGGTCTGATCCCGAGCCCCGCCAACCGCATGATCCGCGCCACTTTCTTGTGGTTCACCACAAGTCCGCGGCGACGCAGCTCATGCGTCACCCGCCTGTAGCCGTAGACGGGGAACTCGTCCTGGATGTCTTCGACGATAGCGGTGATCTCGGCATCGGTGAGCCCAGCTTCCGAAGTCGTCGGGCGGTAGTAGAGCGTGCTCCGCGGCAGGTTCATAGCTTTGCACCCCAGTCTGACAGAGCACCCCCCGGGCCGGTGACGATGGAGGATCTCCCGCTGCTGGCACCGTGTGGCGGGCGCGGTGTTTTTTTGACAAGATCCAGCTCCATCGTCAGTTGTCCGACCTTGCGCTCCAGCGCCGCGATCTTCGCCTCGTATTCGGCAATGACGCTCGCCTCGGCCTCTTCGCTGGTCAGCTCTCCCCGGTCGAACTGCGTCAGCCACATGTGGATGAGGTTGGCCGAGATATGATGCGTGCGCTGCGCGTCGCGCCGACCGATCACCCCGGCGCGGATATCCTGGCACAGCTGCAGCTTGAACGGCGCCGAATGTCGCCGGTAGGGACCGCGTGATGACATGAGCCTTCTCCCATTAAGGCCAGCTCAGCGTATCAGTTCTTCAGGCTCCCGTGGTCCAGCCGATGGGGTTCACTCCATGCCCGGGTCAGTTCCGAGTGCAAATCAACACCCAGGTTCCGGATTTCCTCGGGAATTCCCGGCTTTCGGTGCTACGCAGTGCGAGACCGACGGCTATGACGAGACCGCTCACGCTATTTTTTCTCCTACGTCTCACCGGAGTTCGGCGATCATGACCTCGGTCGTGATCAGAAGGCCCGCAATCGATGCGGCATCTTCGAGCGCGATACGCACTACCTTTGTCGGATCCACGACACCGGCCTCGAACATGTCTACGAAGCTTAATGTCTGCGCATCGAATCCGAAGCTGCGACTCGCGGAGTCGGAGATTTTTCCCGCGATGACGGCGCCGTCGAGTCCGGCGTTTTCGGCGATCTGCCGCAACGGTGCCTGTAGCGCCCTGCGGATGATCCTGATCCCGGCCTCCTGATCGGCATTGTCGCTTTTCAAATCATTCAACAGCTTCCCCGCGAGGAGGTGCGCGACCCCTCCGCCCGGGACTACGCCCTCTTCGACGGCTGCGCGTGTCGCATGAAGCGCGTCGTCAATCCTGTCCTTGCGTTCGGCCACCTCGGTTTTGGTAGCACCACCGACGCGGATCACGGCAACGCCTCCGGCAAGACGCGCCAGCCTCTGCTGAAGCTTTTCTTTTTCATAGTCAGAGGTTTCATCTTCGATCAGTGCCCGGATATGGTCGACACGGGAAGCGATTGCCAGCTTGTCACCCTGTCCGCCGATCAAGGTCGTGGTGACCTTGCCGACGAGGATTTTCGTTGCGGTGCCCAGGCGTGTCATCGTGACATCTTCTAGTCGCGTTCCCAGATCGGCCGAGATCACCTCGCCCCCCGTCAGAATGGCGAGATCTTCCAGCATAGCCTTTCGGCTCTCTCCAAAGCCCGGGGTCTTCACCGCGACAACTTTCAGTCTGGCGCGAAGTTTGTTGACCACGAGCATCGCAAGCGCCTCGCTCTCGATGTCTTCGGTAACGATCAGAAGCCCTTTGTCAGCCTCCAGAACCTCCTCGAGCAGCGACAGCATCGGTTTGAGGGCTGAAAGCTTGCTGTCGAGCAGCAGGACGACACAGTCTTCGAGTTCCACAGCCATTTTCTGAGGATCGGTGATGAAATGGGGGCTCAGATAGCCGCGATCGAATTGCATACCTTCAACCAGTTCGGTCGTCGTCTCCATGCCTTTGGCGTCTTCGACGGTGATGATGCCATCTTTGCCAACCCGCTCCATCGCATCTGCGATCTGTCGACCGATGGCAGCATCACCATTGGCCGAGATTGTTCCGACCCGTGCGATCTCGTCACTGTCACGAACCGGCCGCGACATGCCTGTGATAGTTTTGACCGCAGCTCTGACAGCGCTGTCGATGCCGCGTTTCAGATCCATCGGGTTCAAGCCGGCTGCCACCGCCTTCATGCCTTCCCTGACAATTGCCTGCGCAAGGACCGTGGCAGTCGTCGTACCGTCTCCGGCCTCGTCATTGGTGCGGGTTGCGACTTCCCGAACCAGTCGGGCACCCATATTTTCGAACCTGTCCGAAAGCTCTACCTCTTGCGCAACGGTCACGCCGTCCTTGGTGATCCGTGGAACACCATAGTCCCGGGCCAGGATGACATTGCGTCCCCGCGGGCCGAGGGTAACCCTGACAGTATTGGCGAGGATATCGATGCCTTTCACCATCCGACCGCGGGCCTCGGTGCCGAAGATAACGTCTTTCGCAGACATGTCGGTCGCTCCTGAAAGTTGGAAATGTGGAAGAAGAACAATAGCCCTGCGAAAGTATGCATGACGCCCCTCGGGTGCTTACCTCTGGGGAAAGTGCTACCTGCGGATCTTGCCCGCCTGAATGAACACAGCGCTAAGGCCTTCCAGATCGGCTTATCCCAGCCCTGATCACGTTGATCAGGCCGGCAACGCTTTGATGCATTGCGATCTCTCCGGCATCGCCCATGGCATTCTCATGCGCAGCGGCCGCATCGCGGAGCACCCCGGTGATCTCGCGCTCAGGCAAGAGGTTGTGGTCGTTCATGGCAAGCAGGAGCGCCTCGCAAATGGAAAGAGCAGCCATTCCTGCGTGATCTGTCTGACCGGGCATCGCGCAACGTCCTTTTGGTGTAGAAGGGATCAGGACACGACAGAATCCCGATGAACTGCCTCATCCTGACAGGAAGTTCTGTCGGCTGGACTGATCCAGAGCAGTCTGCCCGCATCCCTGTCGTGAATTCCGCATTAACCGGGAGACGCCGTTGACCCCTATCGCAAGCAGTCCGTTGACCCGGAAACTATCGGCCTTCGTCGCCTTGTCCGATGTCGATCTGGAGACTCTTGCGGGTTTTCACCGGCGGCGCAGAACTTTCCTCGCAGGTCATGAGATGATGCACGAGGGCCAGTCGAACGCCTCTGCCTACATTCTGGCCGAAGGCTGGGCCTGTTCCTACAAGATGCTGCCCGACGGCGGGCGACAGGTCGTCAACTTCCAGATTCCCGGCGATTTTCTGGGCTTGCGCGGCATCCTGTTCCGAACCTCGGACCTGAGTCTCGAGGCTCTGACGAGTATAGAAGCCTCCGAGGTCTTCGCGCCGGATATCCTTGGCGCCTTTGCCCACGCGCCCCGACTTGCCACTGCTGTCCTTTGGGCCTCATCCCGGGACGAGGCGATGATGGTCGAGCATCTGGTCAATCTCGGCCGGCGCTCGGCGGTGGAGCGGATGGCGCATCTTCTCATGGAACTCGGAGCACGGCTAAACCTCGTGGGTGCTGGCGACAGGACTGGATACTCCTGTCCTCTGACCCAGTATCATCTGGCTGATGCGCTTGGCCTGAGCGCCATTCACGTCAACCGGGTGCTGCGGCAACTGCGAGAGGACGGGCTGGTCACGTTCCAAAAGGGCAGGGTTGCCTTCGGCGACTTCGATCGGCTGCAGAGCCTCGCAGGCTTCGATACCGCCTATATGGACCATGAGGGTCCGCTGCTGCGCTGATGGCCTGCCTGCAAAGACCGATTGCGGGTGCGCGGTCGACCCGACAAGCGAGGCTACGCAGCCCGCACACCGGAATCTGCCGGTTGTGAGCTCCGCAGCCTCGCTGGAACTTGTTAAAACCTGCCGATGGAATGCACCGACAGCGTCTTGCAGTATATCGGTGAAGTGGGGGACCGGACTGATCCAGGTTTGCGTGGGCTCGATATACACGGAGACATCCGCTTCTGCGGCGCAGGGAGGTCCGACTATGGCCGGCCGCTTTGTTACTGGCCTGATTCAGATCAGATGCTAACACCGATCAGCCTCTGTGTCGGCAGATGGCCGTATAGTCGGAACGTTCCGTGTGGCACCGTACCCGAAGGGAAGGCGTGACGCACGGACGAGGTTTTCAGACCTGATCGGGAGCTACAGATGAACATTCGGTCATCCACGAAGAAGGTAACTTTCACCCATCCCTTCACCTTGCCCGGCTATGCCGACCTGCTGCCCGCGGGGAGCTATGATGTCCTTGTCGAGGAAGAACTTCTGCAAGGTTTGAGCTTTGAGGCTTACCGCAGGACCTCGACCTGTATGATGATCACCGGACAGGCCGGTCGGGTCGAGATGCGTCCGATTACGCAGAAGGATCTCGACGCCATTATAGGACGCGACCTTGCAGCACCCCCTCTGAGGGGGGCCGCAGAGTGAGCGAAGATCCGGTGAACCTTGATGACCGGCGCAGCACCGAGGGCCAGATGGCCACAGATTTCCGCCGTCATGCCCTGAGGGAGTTCGAAGCCGATCAGCAGGCCTTGCGCAAACGTCAGGATGAACTTGAAGCGCAACTTCTCGCCGAGCCATCGGTGACCTGGCTCGCGGCAGCCGTGAAGGCCCAATACCTGATCCGCCGCTACGCAGAGACCACCGAAGCACGGGACGCCCGGAAGCAGAAACTGATCCAACGCGCCCTTGGAGATCTTGCGCGGTTGATCGAGGGCGAGCCCAAAAAACATGAATAATTTCCCGCCAGAAGATACCTTTGTGCAACCAGCCCGGGCGGATGCGCCGAAGGAACGAACCTGCCTGCGCTGCCAGACGATGTTCTGGAGCGAGGGGTTCGGCGAGCGCATATGCAAACGCTGCAAGGGCTCACATTCGTGGAAGGATGCCGTTCCCGTTCCTCAGGGCTCGTCGCGGAAGCGCTGAAAACTCATTATCTGCGAGTATAGTTACAGAGAAAAGCAGGATACATGTGTTTGTTCTGGAAACGGTTCACACGACCAAATACCGATATCGAAGCGAGGTATCCCTCGGACCGCACCGCATGATGCTTCGACCGCGCGAGTCGCGAGACTTGCGCCTTCTCTCCCATGACGTCTCCCTGTCTCCGGCGGCGGAACTGTCATGGGCGAATGATGTTTCGGGCAATGTGATTACCACGGCCATATTCCTGCAGCCGACAGCCTGCTTGCAGATCGAGAGCCGTGCACGGATCGAGTTAACGGCATCGCCTTCACCAGGGTTTTCCATTGCGCCGTCTGCCATGCGATGGCCCTTCCTCTACTCCGGTGACGACTGGACTGATCTCGGCGCTCTGGCCATGCCGCAATACCCGGACCCGGAAGGCCACTTCTCTCGCTGGGTGGAGGGCTTTGTCTACGGCTGGCGCACGGATACGCTATCCCTGCTCATGGATATAAGTGACGGAATATCTGATCGTGTTTCCTATCAGAGCCGGGAGACCGAAGGCACACAATCGCCGCTCGAAACCCTCCACCGTGGCTGGGGTTCATGCAGGGATTTCGCAGTCATGCTGGCGGAAGCCGCGAGGATACTCAAGTTCGGCGCCCGTATCGTATCCGGGTATCTGTTCGATCCTCGCGATAATCTTGTCGGGTCCACCGGACCGGGTTCGACCCATGCTTGGACCGAAATCTATGTCCCCGGCGCGGGCTGGATTACGTTCGATCCGACCAATCGAAGTGTGGGCGCAAGGAATCTGATTCCGGTGGCCGTGGCTCGGGATGTGCGCCAGATCGCCCCGGTTTCGGGCAGTTTCATCGGCAACAGTGATGCCCTCGTCGAGATGGCCGTCAGTGTCACCGTGACTGCAGGAAACTTCCAGCAGGCATCATCGTAAAGAGACTCTGCGCGACTGCCCGGACCGAGTTGTCGACCATCACACGGAGTGAAGCGGAATGTGCAAACGAACCAGCTGCCTTGCCCCGTCCAGCAGCACCCTTGTGTCGTTATCCTCCACATTTATGAAACCGTCTGGCGCAATGTCGCCCTGCTTCACCCGGATATCGATGGCGGTGCCAGCCACCTGCACCTTTGCGGAGAAGCCAGGCCAATGTGCAGGCAAGCACGGCGCGATCCGCAGGTGGTCACCCTCGCGCCGGATACCCAGAATGCCCTCGACCGCAGCGCGATACATCCATCCCGCAGACCCGGTATACCATGTCCAGCCGCCCCGTCCCTCATGCGGGCCGACTGAATAGACATCCGCCGCCACGACATAAGGCTCGACCTTGTATCGTCCGGCGTCTTCCGCTGTCAGCGCATGATTGATCGGATTCAGCATCGCGAACAGGCGCACTGCGCCGTCACCGTCGCCAAGCTTCGCCCGTGCCAGTACCGCCCACATCGCGGCATGGCTGTATTGCCCACCATTTTCACGCAGACCAGGGGGGTAGCCGGCGATATATCCGGGATCGGGGCCGAAGCCGACGGCCGCATTGTCAAAAGGCGGGGTGAACAGCAGAGCAATACCCGGATCGGGGCGGATCAGATGCCGTTCGACCGAGGCCAGGGCCGTGGCGGCGCGGGCCGGATCAGCCTGACCTGACAAGACTGCCCAGCTTTGCGCGATGGAGTCGATCCGGCACGCGGTTCCAGCGGCCGAGCCTAGCCAGGTTCCATCGTCGAAGGTGGCGCGACGATACCATTCGCCGTCCCAGGCTTCGCCCTCCAGTGCCTTGCGCAGGCCGTCAGCATGGGCCTGCCAGCGCAGGGCATGCGCCGGATCGCGGACTTCGGCCAGGGGGATGAAGCGGTTCAGCGTGTCAAGCAGAAACCAGCCCAGCCAGACGCTTTCGCCGCGCCCCGCCTCACCAACCCGATTCATGCCGTCGTTCCAGTCGCCGGTTCCGATCAGCGGCAGCCCCAATGTGCCGGTCAGAGCGATGACCCGGTCGAGGCCATATATGCAATGCTGCCAGAGCGTCGCATCGCCCCCCGATGGCTGGGGCAGAAAGAATGCATCATGCTGGCCCTGTGCCAGCAACGGCCCCTCGATGAAGGGCACCCGCTCTTCGAGAACCGCAATGTCGCCGGTCACCGAAACATAGTCAGCGACGGAATAGGCCAGCCAGACGCAATCGTCCGATATCCGGGTGCGCACGCCCTGGCCCGAATGCGGCAACCACCAGTGCTGCACGTCGCCCTCGGGGAATTGCCGCCCGGCGGCGCGCAACAAATGGCTGCGAATGCGGTGGGGCTGCGGCAGTGTCAGCGCCATGCCGTCCTGCAACTGGTCACGGAATCCATAAGCCCCGCTTGCCTGATAGAAGCCGGCACGCGCCTGAACGCGGCAGGCCAGTGTCTGGTACTGCAGCCAGCCATTGACCATGATATCCATCGACCGGTCCGGCGTCTCCACCTGAACCGTTCCGAGCACCGTCTCCCAATGGGCTTCGACCTCGGCCAGCACTGCGTCGAGGTCAGCAGTGCGGAGTCTGGCGATCAGGGTTCGCGCGGTTTCGGACGAGTCGGTCTGGCCGAGGAAGTGATCAATGGTGATACTTGCCCCGGGTGCCAGATCGATCTTCCGCGACAAGGCCAGGCAGGGGTCATGTCCGGTGCAGGTTGTTCCCGACAGTGCTACTCCCCGCGCCACTGCTGCTGGTGCGGCCAGATTACCGCCCCAGCCCACAAACCTGGTCCTGTCGGTGGTGCACCTGGTCTGCGTGCCGGCAAGATCGGCAAATGCGACGCGGTCAGGAAATGCCATGTTCCAAGGGTTGCGCGCGAAGAGGGCACCGGTTTCGGCATCGCATTCGGTGATAAGGAAAGGCGAGGCGGCGGCGCGTGATATACCCATCACCGGCTCGGTATAGCTGACTACCGTCAGGCGCCGGGGGCGACCCGAGAGATTGTGCAGGCTCAGCCGCGAGATCTTGACCGGATCGACCAGCGGCACGAATTGCAACAATTCAGACTCAATCCCGTCCGCCTTGTGCGCGAACCGGCTGTAGCCGAAGCCATGTCGCGCAATATGCGGCCCGGGGCGGTGCAGGGGGCGGGCTGTCGGTGCGAACACTTCGCCCGTCTCATCGTCGCGGATATAGAAGGCCTCCCCGGTCGGATCGGACACCGGATCGTTCGACCAGGGCGTCAGCCGGTTCTCCCGGCTGTTCTCTGCCCAGGTGCTGCTGCTGCCGGTGGACGAGACATGGAAACCGAAATCATCATTGGCGATGACATTGATCCATGGAGCGGGTGTGGGTTTGCCCTTTTCAAGGATGGTCACATATTCGCGTCCACCTTTGGCAAAGCCGCCAATGCCGTTGAAGAACTCCAGATCCTGCGTCGGGTAAGCGTCTACAGGTATCGCCCTTGTAAGGGGTGCTGATTCTGGCGTCGATCGTGTGTCTGATGCCGCCTCATCGCGCAAGAGCAGAGCGATCTGCTCCGCCAGCGTACCGCGCCGTGCGACCAGCACGACGCGCGCTACGGCCATCAGGAGTGCCCGCGCCTCTGCCGGGATGATATCTGCGCGCAGTGCATAGGTTTTCCCTTGCCCGTTGTTTGAATCGGGGGTGTGGCTGCCGCGCAGCGCGGACTCGATCCCAGATTGAAGGCCTTGGACATAAGATGCCGGATGCTCGTTCAGGATCACAAGATCCACCGCCAGCCGTTTGCCGCGCCAGTATTCCTGGGCCAGCAGCATCTCATGGACCTGCGCCATGTCTGCCATATCATCGATGCGCAAAAGCACGATGGGCAGGTCGCCCGAAATCCCCATGGGCCAAAGTGCCGACTGCTTGCCAGCCCCTTGAGCAATCTGGTCGGGCCGGGCGCGGAAACGCCTGTCAGAATAAAGGATCGGCGCGATGAGGCGCTGGAAACCGGCCGCCTGTGCTGGCTTGACCGCGAGGTGGCGTAACTGGACCTGTGCCTGAGTCCAAGCGAGCGTTTTTGCCCGATCAAAGGCGTTGCGGTCATGATGACGATCGATCAGATCAAGCAGTTCGGAACGCGTCTGCGCAACGACCATCCAGAACGCCAGCTTCACAGTGCCGCCTGCTGGTATCGTGACGCGCTGGCGCAGGGCGAAAACCGGATCAAGCACGGTTCCGACCCCGCCCTCCAGCCTGTTCCCTGCCGCCAGCGCCTGCGCCGAGGACAGGTCGTTGTCGCGCCCGATAAAGGCCGCGCGGTCGGTTTCGAATTCCATCGCAGCGGAGAGTTCACCCTCCACCACCAGAAAATGCGCCGCCCAGACCGCCGGTTCATCGGGGGAACGCGGTCTGCGCGTTGCGATGACTGCACCGAATTCTGGCAGGTATTCGGTCTGCACGAACATCCGGGCAAAGGCTGGATGCGCCGCATCCGCCGCCGGTGTGGTCAGGGCCAGTTCGGCATAGGACGTCAGTTCCACCTCGCGCGGACGGCGAGACGTGGAACTGATCGAAACAAGGCGCACCTCCGCGTCATCCTCGCCAGAGACCAGCACATCCATCGCCGTGGACAGTGTGCCTTTGCGGTGGGTGATCGCGGCGCGGTCTTCAAAGAAATGCACCTCGCGCTTATCCGCGCCCGCAGGCGCGCCGACCGGGGAAAGGCGGCCATCCGACAAGTCGCGCAGCCAGATCTGAGTGGCGCCGGTATCGCGGGTGGGATCGGCCTGCCAGCGCGTCAGGGCGATGTCGCCCCAGCGGCTGTAGCCGCCACCTGTTGCGGTCAGCATGACCGCATAATTGCCGTTCGACAGGATGTGGCTGACCGGCGGACCTTGTGGGGCGCCTTCGATCAGCGCCATGCGCTGCATATCCAGCGCGCTTGGGCTGTCGGGCACCGCAACGGCTTCGGGAAGCGGCTTCACGGCCGGAATGTCGCGCGGGATGCGTTCCTGCAAGACAAGCTCGGTCGCGCGGATCATCGGCTCGGCATGGAAATGCGCCCGCATACGGCCAGACTGCAGAACATTCGCGATGGCGACGATGGTCATGCCCTGATGATGCGCCATATAGCTGTGAACCACAGCAACTGTTTCGCCTTCGGGTAGTCGCGATGGCGTGAAATCCAGCGCCTCATAAAATCCGTAGCGACCACGGCCCCCGGCCGCCTCCAGCGCAGCGTAGTTTCGGCGCGCCTCTGCCGGGGCGAACATCGCGGCAAGCCCGGTCGCATAGGGTGCCACGACGAGGTCGGTCGCAAGGCCGCGCTTAAGCCCCATTCCCGGGATACCGAAGGTGGAATACTGGTAGTTCATGTCCAGATCACGAGCGTTGAAGCCGGATTCCGAAATGCCCCAAGGGACCCCACGCCGGTGTGCATAGGCGCGCTGCCCCGCCACCACCTGCCGGTTGGTTTGATCAAGCAGGCTACCCGCAGGCTCCTCCATCACCAGTGACGGCATCAGATATTCGAACATCGAGCCGGACCATGATACCAGAACCGATCCGCCGCGCGCGGGCGTCGCTGAGCGACCCAGGCGGAACCAGTGGCGCACCGGCACATCACCCTTGGCAATGGCGAAGAGACTGGCCAGCCGCGCCTCGGAGGCCAGAAGATCATAGCAACTCTCGTCAAGGACATTGTCGTCGCGCGACCAGCCGATCGACAGAAGTTTGCGGTCCGGATCGAACAGGAAGGCGAAATCCATCGCCAGAGCCATGGCACGTGCCTGCGCTGCCAATGCCTGCAGGCGCGGCGGCAGCGCGGCGGGATCATAGGGGTGGGCATTGCGCGCGCATTGATCGCTCAGGGCCTGCAACCAGCCGTCAAGATCATCGGCCAACGGTTCGTTCGCCAATGCCCCTTTAGCCTTTATGGCGAGACGAAGGATGGCGGGCCAGGCAACGCTTTCCCCGGGCATGAGGATTGCGGCCTCCAACCCGTCCAGGAGGCCGCTCATCGGCACTCTGCCACCACTACGTGACTGCCGCGCAAGTTGAAGTGTATCGACAAGGCCCGCGCGCTGCGTGTTGCTGTCCGGCCAGCCTTCGTCCCTTGCCCAGCTTTCGCAAGCGTTTGCCAGGGCGATCAGATGCCCCGCCAGATTTCCGCTGTCGACCGATGAGACATAGGCCGGGTTGAGCACCCGACCATCCGCCGTCCCATACCAGTTGTAGAAGTGCCCCCGATGCTTCGGCAGTGCCTGCATCGTGGCAAGAGTCGCCTCCAATCTCTCTGTCGCCTCGACAGTTCCGATCCAGCCGAAGTTCCGGGCGGCCACGCAGGACAGCAGATAGAGACCCATATTGGTGGGCGAGGTGCGAGCGGCAGTCAGCGGCACCGGGGTTTCCTGATGGTTGTCCGGTGGCAGATGGCTGTGTCCCGCGGTCACGAAGGCCTCAAAGTAGCGCCAGGTCGCACGGGCGATCAGCCGCAGCTCACGCGCGGCATCGGTAGAGAGGGAGTCCTCAAGCGCGCGGGTGGATGGACGGCTGATCCGCAGTGCGATGAACGGCGCACAGAGCCACAGAGCGGCGAAAGGCAGCGCCAGCGCGGCTGAAGCGGGGGCCAGCGTCACGGCGCCCGCCACCAGAAAAACACCCAGCACCATCCCGCCCGCCATGAAGCGTGACATGTCCCATAACCCGGCGCGCGTCCGGCGCGCGGCCTGTGCCGCCGTGGTCCATTCCAGCAGATGACGATGCGAGAAACCGGTCCGCCAGAGGGTGCGAAACACCGCATCCATCATCCGCCAGGCCGTATCGGCCAGGAAGGTCACCGCCAGCCCGACCCGCAGACCGGCGAGGACCAGATCGCCCACCGACTGGCGCAGCTGGCTGGCAAGATCCAGCCCGGACCGGCGCGGGATCAGCCCCAGGATCGCCGGCCAGACCACCGGCACTGCCAGCGCGGCCATGAGCAGCAGCGTTGCGCTCAGCGCAGCCCCCCCCGGCAGCAGCCAACCCAGCGTCAGGGCGGCGAGCATCGACGGTGCGATCAGCGAGCGGCGCAGCGTATCGGCCATCTTGACCCGGCCCAGCACCGGCACACCGGATGCGAAGAGCCAGCGCAGGAGTTGCCAGTCACCCCTTGTCCAGCGATGCTGGCGACGGACGGCAACGTCAAAACGGCCGGGAAAGGTCTCAACCAGTTCCACATCCGAGGCCAGACCCGCGCGGGCGAAAATGCCCTCAAGCAGGTCATGGCTCAGCAGGGTATTGTCGGGAACCCGCCCCTTCATCGCCGCCTCGAAGGCGTCGATGTCATAAATGCCCTTGCCGGTGAACGACCCTTCGCCGAACAGATCCTGCCACAGATCCGAGGCCGCCGATGCATAGGGATCCATCCCGCCAGGCCCGGCGGTCGCCTGTTGGTAGAGCGTCGCAGGCGAGCCCGGCTCCAGGGATGGGGTGATACGCGGTTGCAGAATACCATAGCCGCTGGTCACACGGCCTGAGCCCGGTTCGAATGCCGGGCGGTTCAGCGGGTGAGCAATCTTGCCGATCAGGCGCGCCGCAGTGTCGCGCGGCATCCGCGTATCGGCATCCAGCGTGATGACATAGCGCACGCGGGCAGGAACGACGGGCACTCGTCCATCAGCATCGCGGAACCCGGTATCCGTTGCACCACGCAGCAGGCGGTTCAGTTCGTGCAGCTTGCCGCGTTTGCGTTCCCACCCCATCCAGACGCCCTCGGAGGCATTGAACTGCCGGGAGCGGTGCAGATGCAGGAAACGCGGGCCGGCCGGGCCAGGCGGATGGCGGCGGTTCAGCTCTGCAATGCCTGCGGCGGCCAGGGCCAGCAGTGCCGCATCACCGGGCATGACCTCCTGCGTGGCGTCGACATTGTCCGTCAGAAGCATGAAGGTGAGATCACCGCCCGCACCGGAAAGATGATGAACCTCCAGCGCCTCGATCTGCGCGCGAAGATCCTCTTCACCGGAGACCAGCACCGGCACCGCGACAACAGTGCGAAATTCAGAGGGTACACCTGCCCGCAGGTCGAGGCCCGGCAACAAGGTTGCCCCGACACCTGCGCCCACGATGCGGTCAACCAGCATCACCGCAACACCGCTGGCCGGCAACATCATGGCCAGAAGCCAGAGCGTGCCCACAACTCCGCCCGCGATCCACATCCCGCAAAGCGACAGCAACGCCAGCGTCAGAACCGCAATTGCGCCAAGATAGCCACCCAAGCCCGCCGCGATGCCCCATCTGTGAACCCGCAGGTGGACAGGGGGACGAAAGCCGATCTCTTGTTCAAAGGCCGGTCTCCCTGCCGCGATCAACGACCAGCCCGGATCCGCCTGCATCGTCCCCGCAGGCGCTGCCGATGCCCGCCCGCATGCCAAAGCGACGACGTCTCCCTCGCTTAGCGCCGCGCCGCGCGCGAGATCCTCTACCCCGCTACGGTAAAGATTGCGGCTGGGAAAATCCATGGCTGCATAGCCCGGATAGGCGCGCAGGTCTGCCTCAACCAAGCTCACGCTTTCAAACAGATCGGACCAGTCGGTCGCAGAAATTCTGCGCATCGCGGTGATGACATTGCGCAGAGTGACATTCGAGGCACCTTGTCGCTCCTGTGCGTGACGGACGACAGTGTCGATGGTCGTATCCTGGGCCGCCAGTCTCTCCTCAAGCCAGCCTGGCGCGGGATTGGTGCGCGGATCGCGGTCCCGCAGCCGACGGGCAAGCTGGGCGGCAAAAACCTCGGACAGAGGTTCCCTTGCCCGACGTTCCACCTCTGGCAACAGGGCCGAATGCGCCGCGCCCGGGGCGCAGATACGATCGGCAAGGCTGTCAGCGTCCAGCCGGTCGGCACGACCCATCGTCATCTGATCCGCCAGGCGGCGCAGGTTCTCGATCAGAACGATGCGCAGGGTGATGGCTACGGCCCAGAGCTCCCCGATCGTCAGCGGCTGCACCGTTTGATAGGCGGTGAGGTAACGGCGCAGGGTGTCCTGATCGAAATGGCTGTCGCTATGGGCCACGTATGCCCATGTCAGGCCAAAGACGCGTGGGTAGCCTGCGAATGGTCCATCTGCGAGTTTTGGCAAAAGACGATAGTATCCATCAGGCAGATCGGTGCGCACTTCGCGTATCTGCGCCTCAACGAGGTGGTAATTGTCCAGAAGCCAGGTCGCGGCGGGCACCACTTCGCGCCCGGCTGCCACTTCGCTGGCGCTGGCGCGCCACGCCGCAAGCAACACCCTTGCATTGTCGTCCAGCCGACGGCGCAATGTCCGGACCCTTTTCGTCCTGACAGCCACCGGCTGCTCAGACGCCAGAGAGATCGCGTGCTGCTCAAGCCGCTCGGCGCTGAAGAGTTCCGCACGAACAGGTGCCGTATCCGTCCAGGGCTGGCCCGGCACAATATTGCTGGTCGTCATCTGCCAGGACTTCGCTATTCTGCCAGGAATATGTTTGAAAGCCACTCCGAGGCCGCCGCTCAACCCTTTTTCTTCTTCGGTGTTGCCGCGGCTGCAAGCGTGCCTTTTTCGAACAAAGGCGTCGCCACAGGTGCGGGCTTGACCTGTTTGGGCTTCTTCGCCTCACGATTTCCGCGTTTGTTTCCCTTGGCCATCAAATCGTCCTTTAGCTGTTCGACCGCAAAGTCGAACGTGAATATACGGTCCTCGTGGGATACGAAGATGCTGAGAAGGGTTCGAACCAGCCATTGTATTCACCCCATGAAGGAGTGGTGACAATTTTTGGATAGAAAGACAGAAGTGCCTGGCGGAGCGTTCTCGACACCAGATCGACCTCTGGCACGAGAATGATGGAAAAGGCCACAAAAAGCAATCCCTCAAATTTGGCGGTGTTGCAGCTGTCTCGCAGGGCGCCCATAAGGTTGTATCATATCATGTAGTTGGGTCGCCTTCAGATCATATTTGAGAGGAACCTGATCGTTGCACCTTGATTTTTGAGAGTTATAGCTTACTTGGAATAAAAGCAGAATTTGTCTGGCCGGGAGGCTGGGCGAATGCGTGATTTGTCTCCTTGGTGAGAAATATCCGTAAAATTCTCTTATTTCCACATCGGCTTTTGCCGGTGTGGTTGTTGCTGCCTGATCTGCAGGCATGCCACGAAGCGGGGATTGATTTGGCTGACAGGAAAAAGAAGCAAGAGGTCCTTCGATCGTCACCGAGAGAAAGCATCATGGATCGCACCACCGTTGCTGCACGAGATATTGTCGAAGCGGAAGCCCGAAAACGCCATGAATTGACTCTGTCACTTCGTGCGGCTCGTTTGGCAAAAGAGGAGGAATTGTCCTCGAACCCTCCTCCGAAGAGTAAGTCTCGTCGATAATAAGCTTTCATAATTCGTGCCGGGCCTCATCAGAAGCAAGGCATCACTGAAAATAGAAGGAAATTTCATGATAAAATCGGACAAGCGCTGTGAGCCAATGCCTGCGCACTCTATTGGCGGCGTTGGCAGGACGATACACGCTGAGGCTGGTGCAGCGCATGATGAAAATCAGATGAAGGTCGGGGCCACCGTCGGGATCGCGATACGCCTTATGTCCGGCTACACAAACTGATCCAGGAATAGAACGCTGCCTCTTTTGGGCAGTCATGGTTCCCGTGTGAATTGGCAAGACAAGGCGACGTCAAGTTACGGCTCGTCCGCACCTGTCATAAAAGAGTAGCCGGGAAGGTAAAGCGGCGGAGCCTGCTCCGCCGCTTTGCTTTGCAAATCAGGGGAAGATATATGGGATACTCCTCGCCGAAGGTGCCTTTCAATCTGGCCGAATTTCTCAGCCAAAAAGCTGCCCCTCGATCATACCGGAAACCAGTTTTGGGAAAAAGGGCGGCATCCAGCCGACCGCTGGGAAAATTCCAGACCTCGGCACTGATTCGGAGGAACATTTGAAGGAAGAACCGGGTGATCGAAACAACCCGAAAAATGACTAACCTGCACAACGGGTTGGAGTTGATTGTCGGGGCTGATCAGATAGAGCTCGCAATTACATGCTCCTTGCCCTATAAGTAACCAGCATATGTTTTTTCGGACCTGTTCCTTTCGGCTCAGCATTCGATCTTCAGCTTTGCCGGGCTGCTACGTTGTGTGGGCAGCATATTGAAAAGGAATATCACGATGGCCATGGCACCGTGAAATGGTTCAACTCCACCAAAGGTTTTGTTTTCATCGCTCCCGAAGGTGGGGTCAAGGACATCTTCGTCCGTGTCACCGCTCTGGAGCGTGCCGGGCTGCGCGGTCTTGATGACGGTCAGGCCGTCTCGTTCGACATCGAGCGTGACCGCAATGGCCGTGAATCGGCGACGAACCTTACGCTCGCCTGAGTTCAGGCGCTCTGACACCACAGGCGGGATCGGCGCTGTCCGGACCTGCCCGCCTTCCTGAACCGTCCCTACATCACGAATGTACCGGTTCTCCATCTCCCTGAAAGATTTGACTTGATAGAAATCCACTGGGGGGAACCCCCTGTCCTTTGTCATGTCGCCAGATGGCGATATGCAGAAATTCAATACTATAGAGCAGGCACAATACTGGCTGTCCAGAAAGTGGCCCGTGTCGGATATCGCCCACGAACGGGCGCTGCGTCATGTTGATGCGGCCATGCACTGCATGGGTTCGGTCGGAACTGCGCGGCGCGCGTTCATCGCTGCGACCCGCACTGCGGGCTTCGTTCCTGAAGATCTCATTGCCCTGTCCAGCCGTCAGGCCGCCTGAATAACGGTCTGTACGCACCGGTCCGGTCCTGGTGCCGCCAGATCGGCCTGGCTCCCGACGGACGGCACCTGAATATGGGCCTCATGGCACAGGTCATGTTTTCGGGCCGGACTACGCGCGAGCCTCGGCAAAGGTCACAAGCCTGCCCTCTTCCTCGTCCCAGAGATGCAGCCGAACCGCAGCAATGCTCTCGCTGATGGTGAGCCGTTGAGCCTCTGCCAGTTCGCGGTGATCCCGGATGACCTCTGGCAGCCGGTAGAATGGAATCCGGGAATACAGGTGATGCACATGGTGGATGCCGATATTTCCGGACAGCCAGCGCAGCGGCTGCGGAAGCACGTAATGTGAACTGCCCTCGAGCGCCGCATGGTAGAGTTGCCAGTGCTTTCCGCGGGACCAGTGGGTCTCTTCGAACTGGTGCTGAACGTAGAACAGCCAGACCCCGATTGTCGCCGCCACGACAGAGGTGGGCATGAAGATCATCAGAACCGGCATCAGGCCGCCGAACCATATCATCAGGGCCAGGGCGATCCCGATCATCGCATTGGTGCCCATGGCCGAGGTCCAGTATCGCCAGCCCGATTTCATCAAGCCGAAAGGCAACCGGTTTTGTAGGATGAACAGGTAGCCGGGTCCCAGCAGGAACAGCACAATCGGATGGCGATACATACGATACATGAGGCGGCCGAAAGCCGGGCGGGCCCGGTATTCTTCGACGGTCAGGGTCAGAACATCACCGATTCCGCGGTGGTCAAGGTCACCATGATGCGCGTGATGGATCGCGTGGGTGCGTTTCCAAACGGCATAGGGTGTCAGGGTCAGAACGCCAAGGCTGCGACCGAGCCAGTCCTGTGCTTTCCTGTTCGACAGAAACGCGCCATGCCCGCAGTCATGCTGAATGACGAAGATCCTGACAAGGAACGCACCATTCAGAAGCGCCACAGCCAGCGCCAGCCAGGCACTCACAGAAAGCGCCGCCCAGGCCAGCACCCAAAGCGCGACGAACGGCACAAGCGTTACTGCCAGTTCGAACAGGCTGCGCGCCATCGTCGGTTCGCGGTACCGCGCAAGGACGCTGAGCCATGCGCGCGCAGTGCGGGGAAGCGCCGGGGCAGGCCGACCTGTTTGATTTGTCATCTGTGCCTACACATCTTCTCTCCGGCAACGTGAGGAGAGAGTTCTCCGGCCCTGGCAAAAAGCCATTATGTCAGCGGTCTGTTCAGGCCCCATCCGGTTAACGGGCAGAGGCGGGGTTTTCAACCTCCAATGCAGTGCGAACTGCGGTGCGCACAGTCGGCAAACCGCCGCTTTCGCCCTCCTTGCCGCAGTTTCCGGCTTCGCCAGCCTGATCTGGCGCCGCGTCTGGCAGGTGAATCCGGGAAGCAGGACGGCGCTTTTCTCCACGCAAGGTTGCGTGTCGGTTCCGTCGACATCGGATCTCGGCATGCAAACTACAATCGGCAGCCCAGCCGATCGCAAACTTTATGAATGTTCTTGACCGCCGCGCCGCCGACGCCCAACCTCTATGGAACTCGCCCGCGATCACGCCCGTTCTTCCGAAGGCGCAATCAGCACATTCGTCTCTGCAGTCGACATAGTGTTTCCGGGCGCGGGGTACGCTCTGCCGCAACCGCATATCCGATCGCTCCGCGCCCTCTGCCCAGGGCCCGGATGTCGTTACACGCTCATAAACCGGAGACTCGATGCTGATACGCTATGGTTACGAAATCGCCCTCACCTGCTCACAGCCCACACCGCTGGTCTGCCTGCTCGAGGTGCACGAAGATCGTGCGGCAGATCTGCGCAAACCCGAAACCTTCTTCACGACCCCTGCCGGGCTGACGAATTCGACCTACCTTGACCTCTATGGGAACCGTTGTCGCAGGCTGACCGCGCCCGCCGGGGATCTGACGATCTGGGGTGATGCCACCATCGCCGACAGTGGTCTGCCTGACCGCGTCCTGCCCGAAGCGCGGGAGGTATCGGTGGTTGATCTTCCTGATCATTGCCTGGTCTACCTGATGGGCAGCTGCTATTGCGAAACCGACCGGCTCAGCCAGACGGCCTGGGATCTCTTCGGTGCAGTCGCGCCCGGCTGGGGGCGGGTTCAGGCGATCTGCGACTATGTGAACGGACATATCCAGTTCGACTAAATGCAGGCCCGCGCTACACGGACGGCATTCGAGGCCTGGCAGGAGCGCATCGGCGTGTGCCGCGATTTTGCGCATCTTGCGGTGACGCTTTGCAGGTGCCTCAATATTCCCGCCCGCTACGTCAACGGACATCTGGGCGATATTGGCGTGCCGGTGGTCGATCCGATGGATTTCAGCGCATGGATGGAAGTCTGGCTTGATGGGGCGTGGCACACGTTCGATCCGCGCAACAACAAACCGCGGATCGGCCGGATCGTG
Organism: Rhodobacter sp. 24-YEA-8; assembly: GCF_900105075.1. NCBI lineage: Bacteria > Pseudomonadati > Pseudomonadota > Alphaproteobacteria > Rhodobacterales > Rhodobacter > Rhodobacter sp. 24-YEA-8. The sequence continues at coordinate 207,779 of NZ_FNSK01000003.1, read as the reverse complement.
GTGGCGCGGGGGCGTGACGCAACCGATGTTCCCCTGATCAATTCATTCGGCCCCCATGTCCTGAAATCCTTCCGGGTCTGGACCTACGAGGTGGCACAGTGAAAGAAATATCGCCACCGTCCTGGATAAAATTCCGCTGCGGCATGAGTCGAGTGACCGCTTCGAGGAAGGCGGCAATGCAGCATCAATAGAGGCCGAGCGGCAGGTAAGGGCCGATCTTTGTTGCGAGCGGCTCGGCGACTGGACACAGGTTGTAGTTGCATACGTCTTGCTTATGGAAAGTCCACTGGAAACACATCACTCCCAGATGTCATGACGTTGACTCCCAATTAACATGAGTGATAGTTCCAATCTGCAAGGATCGGGAGTGGGCATGTACGAGCGGTTCGTTACGCAGCGCGTGGAAGAGGTGCTGACCGATACCCCGGTGGTCCTCATCGTCGGGCCACGGCGGGCCGGCAAGACCACGCTGGTACGCAAGATGGGCGAGGTCGGGCGCAGGTACATTACACTCGATGACCAGACCGTTTTGGAGGCGGCCCGGACAGATCCTACAGGCTTCATTCGTGGCCTTGACCTTGCGATCATCGACGAGATACAGCGCGCGCCCGACCTGCTGCTGGCGATCAAGAAATCCGTCGACGAGGACTATCGCCCCGGGCGGTTCCTACTGACCGGCTCTGCCAATGTCCTGACGCTGCCTCGCGTGGCCGACAGCCTTGCGGGGCGGATGGAGACCATCCGCATGTTGCCGCTGGCCCAGGCCGAGATCGAGGGCAGGGCGCCGACGTTCCTGGAGCAGTTGTTCGACGGCAAGCTGCCAAAGTGCCAAAGTCCGATCCTTGGCGAGGATCTTGTCAGGCTGGTGCTTCGAGGCGGCTACCCGGAGGTGATCAGCCGCGAGAGCGAGCGGCGGAGGCAGGATTGGGCGCGAGCCTATCTTACCTCGATCCTGACGCGCGATCTCAGGGATATCGCCGATCTCGAGAAGCTGACTGAACTGCCAAAGTTTGTCCGGCTGCTGGCCGAGCATGCCGGGCAGTTGGTCAACTACTCCCAGTTTGGGGCCGCCATCAATGTCACGCACAAAACGGGTCAGCGCTATGTCGGCCTGCTGGAGCAGGTTTTCCTGGTCACGACGCTACAGCCCTGGTTCACCAACGCGCTGAAACGCATCGTCAAGACGCCAAAGCTGCACTTTCTGGATTCCGGTCTTCTCGCCGCCGTGCGCGGGATGACCATCGAGCGAGTGAAGGCCGATCGCGGCGCTTTCGGTGCCATGCTGGAGAACTTCGTCTTCGCCGAGGTTATGAAGCTGATGTCGGCTTCCGAATTGCGGCTCAACCCCTATCACTTCCGCGATGGCCAGATGCGCGAAGTTGACATCGTGCTGGAGCGTGACGACGGAATGATCGTGGGGATCGAGGTCAAGGCAAGCGCCACAGTGAAGTCCGGTGACTTTGGCGGCCTCCGGGCTTTGGCTGATGCTTGTGGCGACCGCTTTGCCTGCGGTGTCGTACTCTACGATAGCGCGGACGTCGTTCCGTTTGGGGATCGTTTCGTCGCGGCCCCCTTGTCCTGCCTCTGGGCATGAATGCGGGGCGAGTGGACTTGGGAGCGGGGTTTCCCAATACACAATAATGGGTTACGCTAAGCGGCGAGCTTGGGGATCTGGCGCTCGACCAATCGCAAGTATCGTTGGTTGCACGCCCCCGCAACCAGAAATCCTACACTTACATCAACCTCCTGTAACAGGGAGGTTTTTTGCTGTCCGGACGCCAGATCCGCATTCAGGCTCAAGGCTAGAATGCCCGCAAGATCGCCGTGAAGCGTCAAATCGAGCGTGAACCGCTTGCCTTTGGTCGGAACAGGCGTCGCCACTATCTTCGTGATCAGACCCCGGATTGCCTCCCGCGCCTCGGATTTGCCGAAGGGCTCCGTCAGGCCCGTGATCAGGCTGCGGATGCGGTCGTGATAGGTGTCCGCCATCTTAGGGTGGATGCGGATCGTAGAGCCGGGGGCAGGGGAGGTGGCCAGGTCTTTCTCCAGCAGTTTCTGGCGCGTCTCGAGCTGTTCCATCTTCGCCTTGATCCGTTCCGCCGGGGTCCCAGCAAGGAGCGCGTTCACCAGGATGTCCTGATCCCGGATCACCTTGGCCAGTTCCTGTTTCTTCGCCGCCGTGTCATCGACATGGGTCGCGGCGAGGCGGTTGCGCTCGGCGATGTATTCCGCCGCGAACACCTTCACCAGCTCCGGATCCATGAGGCGCTCCACGCATCATCGGGTCCAGCGCGGGGCGCCGTTCGGCATGTCCGTCCGCGCGGGTCCCCTGCCGGTGCGGGCCCTGCTGACCCTCGTTATCGAAGACCAGCCGCACCGCACGTTCGCCCAACTCACCGCAATGGGCTATCAGCTTCGCGGATGTGAACCGCTGCGCGGGGCGCCCATTGCTCCGTCGGCGCAACCGCGCCAAATTCAGCCGTCGGCTCTGGCCTCAACTGGATGAGCATCGGGGGTCACAGCGCTGCACGAGAAACGTCGCAGGATCTCGGCTAAGTCACGTTTGGGGGAGAAGCTCACCTGTATCCATAACCACTGGGAGGGGTGACAGACCTTCCTCACAGCCGGCCGCGTCGAGATCGACAGCAACCGCGTGGAAACCTGATGTGACCCATCGTCCTGAGCCGCAAGAATGCGCTCTTCGCCGGCCATGATGAGGGTGGCATCGCCTGGGGCCGCCTCGCGTCGCTGATCGGGACCTGCAATATCAACGGCGTCGAGCCCTTCGTCTATCTCAGCACAACACTGACCGGGATCGCCGGTGGGCATCCGCAGAGCAGGCTCGGCGACCATCTGCCCTGGAATTTCAAAGCCTGAAGGCGGGCGCAGGTGCGGCACAGCGACCGCTTACAACGAACCGCGACGCCTGAGCGCCTTGTTATATGCGGGCCAGGTCAGCGTCTTGCAGGTCGGTGTGTTCGCTCTGCTTATCCAGCCCAGCTACCACGCTGGATTCACAAGATGAATCCAGCACGGGATTTGTGCAACAGAGCCCGTCAGACTGGACCAGCCGCAGCGAGCAACGTCAGGGCAGGCCTCGGATCGCATGGTAATCCGAGGCCTCGAAATGGGACATCGCCATGGTCATTGATGCCAGGTTGCCAGGCCAGGTGGCCTTATTATGTCCCTTGCTGTCCTGCGCATAGTTCACGCAGCCCCCCGCCACCACGGGCGACTTGTCGAGGATCTCATCAGTTGCGGCCTTCCAGGCGATCTCTGCTTCATGGGTGACCTCGACAGCGCGCAGGTCGTGTGCTTGCAGATATTCCATCACCCTGATCACATAGGCTGCAACGCCCTCGCCGGGGTAAAGTCCATTCCAGATCTGACCATTCGGAGCCGGGCCACCAACCAGGTAGAGGTTGGGGCAGCCCGCAACCGAGATTGCCTTATAGGCGCGGGGGTGCCCTGCCTGGAAGCTCCCGACACTCTGACCATCGCGCCGTTGAACCAGATCAAGGATATGCCCGCCGAAATAGAAGCCGGTGGCCAGGACGATGGTATCGACCTCGAACTCCCTGCCACTGGCGGTCACAAGTCTGCCGTCTTCGATCCGGGTGACTCCTTCCGGCACCAGCGTGACATTCGGATTTCCAAGTGAGCGATAGTAATTGTCACTGATAACCGGGCGTTTACAGCCGAGCGCATGATCTGGGGTCAGATGGGCACGCAGCACCGGGTCAGGCACCTCATCCGCCAGGAATTTCTGCGAGATCTCCAGGTAGAACGCACTGTTTGAGCCCACAAAGACGTCATTCCAGGCGGTTTCCTGCATCTCGATGACTTCGTCGCGCTGCTTTTGCAGTTCTGCCGGATCTGACCGAAGGGCCTGCTTTTCCTCGGCACTGAGAGCCCGGTTGCCCTTTGGCAGCATCCATGTCGGGGTGCGCTGGAACTGGTAGACATGATCGGCAGTCTCTTGCATCGCAGGAACGATCTGCGCGGCCGAGGAGCCACTGCCCAGCACGGCAATCCGCTCACCCTTGCCGGTATAGCCCGCAGGCCACCGCGAGGAATGGAAGCTGGCCCCCCGAAAGCTGTCGAAGCCCGGCAGATCTGGCGTCACTGCCTCTTCCAGAAAGCCAGTGGCCAGCAGCAGATGATCTGCAGCCATGGAACCGCATGTTGTCCCGACAATCCAATGGGCGCGTGTCTCATCCCAGCGGGCATTGGTCATGGCACAGTTGAAGATCGTGCGCTCATAAAGCCCGCCGTCGCGCGCCACTTTTTGCAGATAGTTCTTCAGCTCGGGCTGTGTGGCATAGAGCGCCGACCAGTCGGCATTGAGGTCGAAGCTGAACTGATAGGCAGCGGATTTGCAATCAACCTCGCAGCCGGGATAGGTATTCTGCAACCAGGCGCCGCCGAAATCATGATGTTTTGTGATGATGCCAAGGTCGCTGTAGCCGGCGCGGATCAGCGAGACCGCCAGAGCAATGGCATTGCCACCCGATCCGACAACAAGCATCTTTGTATGTTTTACAATAGCCTCATCCATTCGAACCTCTTTTCACCATATTGGTCTCAGACACCTGTGCCCGCTAATTGGACGGCGGATAGATTTTCAGCGGTCGGATTTCGATGGTGCCATATTGTGCCGGGGGCAGCAGCTTTGCATATTCCGCCGCCGCCGCCGCATCAGCGACATCAAGGATGTAATAGCCTGCAAGCTGTTCTTTTCCTGGCAGATATGGGGCTTGCCCGAGCCTGACGGAACCGCCACGCAATTGCAGAATGGTGCTGGTTTCCGCCCCCTGAAGCCCGGCGCCGGCACGCCAGACGCCATCTGCTTTCATCCGTTCATTGGCGCGAAGATAGCTATCGACCATTTCGCGAAAGCCCGGCGCATCACGGGCGGGCTCCAGATCGGGGTCACGATAAACCAAAATCATGCAATCCATTTTGCCTCTCCAGGATTTCAGGCTTTCTTCATCAGTAATTCGCGCAGGCGAGAGCCGCCCGTTGCAGCAATCAACACGCTTCCCGCGAAAAGCTGTTGCGAATAGGCAGGCGCGCCGATCAGCAAAAGGCCCAGCGTGCCGGTGCCAATAATATAGACGCCGATTACCGTTCCGATGATGTGAAAGCGGCGATGCGCGAGGGTGACATATCCCAGAAACACGGCCGCAAAGGCGGGCAGAGTCATCGATGCCCCGAACAGGGGCGTCAGTGATCCCTGGCGCGAGGTATAGATGAAGCCGCAAAAGCCCGACAGCACAGCGCAGATTACAAAAGCCAGCACTACCTGCCGCTGCACGTGGATTCCGGCCATGTGGCTGGCCTCACGATTGCTGCCCACGGCGTAGAAGTAGCGGCCGGTCGCAGTATAGCGCAGCATAAGGACAAGGATCGCGGCGATCACCAGCATATACCATACCCCGGCCTGCAACCCGGCAAAACGCCAATTGCCATACCAAAGGATTTCGTCGGTAAATCCTTCAAATACCACCGAATTTCCGGTGATCCACAGGCTTGCACCGTCTAACAGGCTGGCAGTGCCGATGGTGGCGATCAGGGCGGGAATGTTCAGAACCGTCACCAGAAAGCCATTCAGAAGGCCAACGCTCACCGCTACAGCAACCAGTGTCAGCAAGGCGAGCGGCATAGAAAGCCCCACTTTTGTTGCCAGCACGGTGACGAGCGCCCCGCCGAAAGAGGCCATGGCAGCCGTTGATATATCGAATTCGCCCACGATCAGCACAAGCGTCAGCCCGGAGGCCAGAATCGCCAGCAGTGCCCCGTCATTCAGGGTCGTGACCAGGTTCTCGACAGTCGGGAAATAGCTGGGCTCGGCAATCGAGAAACCTGCAATCAGCAGGAGCAGGAAAATCACGGGACCCGTTCCTTCAATTCGCAAGCGCGACGATCTGGTGGCCCGGACCTCTGCGTCAGTGGCGGATTCGGTCATTTCTCAGACTCCATGACGTGAGAAGATTGCAAAAGATGCTGCAAAAACCGATCTTTCGAGATATCGGCACCCGTCAGTTCCTCGCTGATGCGACCGCCCTTCAGCAAAAGAACGCGGTGGCTCAGCGCCTCCAGTTCATCCATTTCGGAAGAGACCACAATCGTGGCAACACCCTCGGCTGCGAGGCTGCGGATCGCCTCGTATATTTGCGCCTTCGAGGAGATGTCGACGCCATGGGTTGGCTCATCGAGCAAAAGCAAGCGAGGCCGGCCCAGGAGTGCGCGGGCGAACAGCACTTTTTGTTGATTGCCGCCAGAGAGCTGCATCATTGAAGCGCTGATATCGGGCATCCGGACCGCGAGGGTATCACACATCTCGCTGGCGATACGGCGCTCAGCCCCATGATTCAGCATTGGGCCGCGCGAAAACCGCCGCAGCCAGGGCAGAGTAATATTCTGCCAGATCGGCAGGGCGGCGACATATCCGTCCTGACCGCGCTCCTCGGTGATCATGACGATGCCTGCCTTCAGCGCGGCCGCAGGCGAGGTAAATCTGACCGGGCGATCATCGAGCCTGATTTCGCCGCTGCGACAGGGCACGGCACCGTAGAGCATGCGCAAAAGCCGCGAGCGTCCCGAAGCACCAAGACCCCCGATCCCCAGGATCTCTCCGGGCATCAGATCGAAGCTGACAGAGCGCAGCCGCGCATCGCCCAGATTGCGGACAGACAGGAGAGGGCGGGCAGAGGTCGCAGCCGCGCGGGGCGCTTTACGGGCAAAAAGATCGGTCATATCCGCGCCGACAATCATCTGCACCAGATCATCCTGGGTCAAGCCGGCGACATTGCGGGTGCCGACACTGCGCCCGTTACGCAGGACGGTCGCGCGATCGGCCACGCGAAAGACCTCCTCCAGCCTGTGACTGACATAGATAACTGCGACACCCGTCTCGCGCAGCGTCCGGATCTGCGAAAGCAGCATCCTGACCTCGGGTTCTGACAGCGAGGCCGTCACCTCATCAAGCACCAGCAACCGGGGTTTCTGGCGCAATGCCCGGGCCAGCGCAACAATCTGGCGCTGATGCGCCGAGAGACTGTCCAGCGTCAATCGCGGATCAACAGGGAGTTGCAGCCGCGCCAGCGCAGCCTGACAATCGTCATGCCCGGCCTTCCAGTCGATCAGACCAGTGCGCCGACGTGGAAAGCCACGCCCAAGCAGATAATTCTCGGTGATTGAAAGATCGGGGACGAAGGCGGGGCGCTGATGGACGAAACCGATCCCGGCCGCTATCGCCTCGGAGGGATGGCGGAAGGTGACCAACTCGCCCGCAAGCCGGATCTCACCCGCGTCCGGCATGTGGTCGCCGGCAAGAATACGGATCAACGTCGACTTTCCGGCACCATTCTCGCCCAGCAGGGCGTGAACCTCGCCCGGACACAGATCAAAGCTGACGGCACGCAGGGCATGGGTTTTGCCGAAGCTTTTGCTGATCCCGGTGGCCGTGAGCGTATGGTCTGCATTTGCCATGGAATGTCTCCGGCTCGGGAATGGGGCGTGCGGTTCTCCGGATGCCACTCAGTTCCCGCCGGCCCACATCGCTTTGAAATGGGCCTTAAAATCCAGGCCCGGGTCATAGACACCACCTGCGACGGCATTTGCAGCTGTGGTGAGTTGCAACGGGAAGTCGTGGTGAACGCCGACCTCGGATTTGTTCAGCGCGCGGTTGCACTCGTCAATTCCAGCCCAGGCAGCCCATTCTAGGCCCCAGCTGATAGTGGCGGCCTGTGCCTTGTCCCCGAGGATCGAGCTGATCGCGACCGGTTCGCCGTCAAAGGACAGACCATGGATTTCGGTTCGGTCGCGCTGACGCATGGTGGCAAGCACCGGTACCAGCGCCTCGTCATAAGGGGTCAGAACCCATTGGAAACTGTCTTGCGGGTATTTCGTCAGCAGTGCCTGCGTTTTGGTCACCAGATCCGGAGCACCGGCGCCAACATTAAATTCGACTTCCTCAAGAACGACAGTGGTGTCGCCGCCATATTCCGCAAGATAGTCCCGGAACCCCTGCAGCCGCGCGCTGAGTTGCGGGAAGGCCGGCGCGCCAAGGAGGACCACCTTGCCACCACCATTCGCCACCACATAGGCCGCAAGCAGCTTGCCCGCTGTTGCCTGATCAATCCCGTAACCGACATCGCCGCCATAGGGCACCGGGTCGTCGGCAAAGCTGACCACGAAGGCCACGCCCTTTTCCTTGCCACGCTGGATCTGGGCACGGATGTCACGCGCAGGGCTCGCCAGCAGCAGCACACATTGCGCCCCCTTGTTCAGTGCGGCATCCACCCCACGCTGTGCTGTCCCTGGGTCGCCCCTGGTATCGATCGGGATGACCTTCCAGCCAATCGCCTTGGCGGCTTCACTCGCATAGGCGAGGTTTTTCTGGCAGACCGAGAGCGAAAGGGGACAGGGCATGACCGCAACAGTCACATCCCTGGCCGGCGGCGGCGAGCTTTCAGGCCCGGCCCAGATCACGGCACCTTTGCCCATCTCATCGAGCGACATGACCGATTTCGATGCCTGTTCCACGACATCTTTTGCAAAAGCCACCGGATCCTCCTGCGCAGCAGCAGGCCCCGGCGCCAGCACGAGGACAGCACCTGCCGAAAGAGTCAGCCGCCGGAGAAAAGCATTGCGGATTTTCATTCTCAACTCCCTGTCCTGGGCTCTGTGGCCCGGTTGTCTGATCACAAGTCACATGCAGTCAGCGGCATCTTGCGCGAAGAAGGCCCGCCGGGGCCGCAAGCCTGGCCGGTTCACAGATTGAAAGCCGCATCTTCGGTGACGCGAATGGCGGTCTCAGAGGCTTTGAATGCCGCGCATGAAGGCTGGTTGCGAAAGGGTATCGCGGTAACTCTGGCGCATCATGCTGGGCACCCAGTCAATTGCTGGGTCAATCTCGACCTCGACACTGCGGATCCCCTGCATTGCGGTCAGCCGTTCCTCGGCCTGGGTGGCGAAGCTGGGGGCCATCATGCAGCAGGGCGAGGTCAGACGCAGAAGAATATGAACATCAATCCCTTCGGGGCTGTCCTTCAGCGTCAGTTTTTTAATCAGTCCCATGCTGACCAGCCCGACCGGCATACCGATCCCGGCGCTGCAGGGGTCAACCACCAGATCGAGTTCGGCTTCGACGCGAGAGACGTAATCATTCATGGCTCACCACCTGACGCGCTTTGGACCAGGGCGTGGAGAGCCCGTTCATACGGTCGAATTCATCCCCGCTCGCCTCGGCGGCCATGGCCGCCACATCAAGCCCGGCAATCCGTGCCTGGGTGCCGCCCAGCATCATCCGCTTTGCCTCATCGGTGATGGGGTCATAGCCGTAGCCCTCCTGCAAGGAGTCCGGGATCTGGAAGTTCCAGAAGGCCTCCAGGAAAGGTTGCGGATGGACCACCGGCACGCCGGTGCCCCAGACGATGCGATCCGCCGCCCCGGCCTGCATCAGGGCCCCCAGAATATGGGCCAACCTTTCGGGAGCACGCAGGATCAGGGCGCTGCTGCCCTCAAGATTGATCGTCATATTCGGCGCATAGCTGGCCTTCATGACGGTATCTTCCAGAAAGGCAAAGCCACCGTGGAAGATCTCAAAATTCAGTGCAGGAAAGGAGGTTGTTGCGCCCAGGATGTCATTCATTCCGAAAAATTCATGCGCCTGGGGGGTGAACGGGATCGCCTTATGCATGGCCACCGTGGTCAGACCATGTTTCAGCATCCTCTCATAAAGCGGGAACATCAGTTCCTCGTCGTCAAGACGGACGCCGCGCACTTTGCCATCCACCAGATCCGTCGGGTAGAATTTGAAGGCGGTAACCTTGTCCTCTTCGATCAGCTGGTCGATGGCCTCCAGCGCATCGGGACGATAGGGGCTGATCGCCGCATAGAGCGCCACCCGGCCCGGCCAGCGGTCACGCATCTCCTTGCCGGTTTCAATCGGGCCGCCACCATCCCTGAAGATCGGAAACAGCGGCAGCGCGTGATAGACGCAGGCATCGATATCGCTTTCGGCAAAAAGCGAATGGGCCAGCAGATCGGCGGTCTGCATCGCATGTTCGCTTTCGGGCAACAGCCACTTTTCGCCCTCGGGCGAGAAGTACTTATGGATGCCCCAAACCCCGTCTGAGGCCATTTTGCCATAGCCGCCAGGAACCCAGTTGTCCTCGCCGTAGTGATAGGTATGCGCGACCCCGTCGATCACGAAAAGATCGTCCGGCACGGCTTCCCAGGGGCGTCCGCCCGAAATCCGCATCGCAAGCTCAGGGTTCAGTTCCCGCCCGAAGGCGTCGCTCCTTACTCTCGCCATTCGTTACCCCCCCCACTGGGTAGCGCCATGTCCATCCATTGCGCCACCTGGCCGGACCCTTCGGGTGTTATAATTTATTTAAGTTTAAATTAATTGCTCAGGCGCGCCATGTTTTTTGCGCACTAAAACCCTTGCGATTGCGCACAGGTCAGCAAAGTGATGTTGACTGCCCTGCGCGCAACCGGCTGGGGCTGATGCCGTATTTTCTTGAGAACAGCTGGCTGAAATAGCCCGCGTCGTTGAACCCGTTGGCATAGGCTATTTCACCGATCGAGCGATGGGCGTGGGCGGGATCGCTGAGAAGCAGATGGCAGATTGCCAGCCGCTGGTCCTGGATCCAGCGATTGACCGAGGTGCCGGTATCGCTGAACAGCTTATGCATGTAGCGAACCGAGATCCCGGCGTAAGCAGCAATCTGCCCGGCGCCGAGGTCGGGGTCCGAGAGATGCGAAAGTACAATGGCGCGCAGCCTTTGCAACATCTCACCGCCCGCGCAGGAGACCCCTGGCCGCGCGTCCTCGGCTTCGGAAAACATCACCAGATCCAGCAGTGCCGAGGCCAGCAGGTGATGCGCCGGCTGCCCCATCGCGCCGGCATGTTGCCTCGTGGACAGGATCATTGCCGAGGTCATGGCGCTGGTTCCCGCTTTGCCGCGATAGGCACGGGCGCAGATGTTCTGCGTGACACCACCGCGCCGCTTCAGCTCTGCCCGCGGCAGACGGATGGCGATGCGGCGGGCAGGCTGGCTGAAATGCAGCTCTGATGGCAGAGAGCTGTCGACGATGGCGAAATCACCCGGGTAAAGTGTGATCTCCCGGCCGAGCTGGCGCAGGGTCCCCGCGCCCTCGACCTGCAGTGTCAGAAAATAATCATGCACCGTATCAGCCGCGATATCAGTGCTGGTGCGCTCGACCTGGATCGGCTGGAATTGCAGATCGATCAGCCCGAGAAAGGCGAAGCCTGAATAGCTGATCTCGCCAGAGAATTGCCGGGTGTCCGCCGGCGTAACCGACAGCCTGCCGAAACACTGTTTCGCCGCCGCCCTGAACCTGACAAGCAGGGCGCTGTCATCCTCTGAGGCGGAAACGGTTTGCATCGGCCTGTGCAACCCCCGGGGAAACCTGTGTGCGATACTCTAGGATCACCCGGCCGACTGTCAACATTTCTGCACAGATGAGGCGCACCGCCATCGGTATTTACAGCCGGGCAGTATGAGCGCAGCCTGGGCGCTGAAATGGTGCATCGGAAGGGAACACGTCATGTCACCCGATCCTGACCGGATTTTCGTAAATGGCAATTTCATCACCATGGACTCCGCCAATCCCACGGCGGAGGCGGTGGCAATCATTGACGGGCGTTTTGTGCTGGTCGGCACGAATGACGATGTTCAGGCTCTTGCCGGGCCGGACACCGAGCGGATTGACCTTGCCGGGCAAACGGTGATCCCTGGGCTCTTCGACTCGCATCTGCATCTCTACCTCGCCGGGATCGAGGCAGCTCGGGTGCCACTGATCGACTGCCGGTCAATCGCCGAGCTCCAGGAGGCTATTTCCTGTCGCGCCCGAGCGACGCCCAAAGGCGGCTGGATCATTGGCGCGATGGGCTGGCATGAAAGCCTCCTGCGTGAAAACCGCCTGCCGACGCGCGACGAACTTGACGCAGCAGCACCCGATCACCCGGTCTTTGTTCCGCGCGGCGGTCATGTCGGCAGCGGCAATTCAAGGGCGCTTGAACTCGCCGGCATCAGCGAGGCGACCGCCGATCCACCCGGTGGCGTAATCGTACGAGAGGCGGGCTCGCAACGCCCGACCGGGGTGGTGCTGGAAGCCGCCTGCTACCTGCTGCGAAAGCCGCTCCCCCCACCTGAGAGGGAGGAGGCGCTGCTGCGCGATGCAATGGAAAAGCTGAACAGTTACGGCATTGTGGCAACCATGGATCCGGGCCTGAACCGCCATCAGATGGGGCTTTACGAGGCTCTGCGTGCGCGGGGCGAGGTCACCGTTCGCACCGATCTGATGTTTCGTGCCTATGGCCTGGCGGATACGCTGAATGGCCTCGCGATCCGGGATTTTCAGGATGATCAGTTCCTGCGCTATGTGGGTATTAAGTTCATGCTGGATGGTGGTGTTGAAGGCGCCCTGCATTACGACCCCTATCAGATCGTGCCAGGCGAACAGAATGACCCGGAATATCGCGGTCTGTCTTTGCTCCCCCCCGGTGGCGAGACCGAGTTTGTCGCAGCGCTTGAACTGATCGCGCAGGCAGGTATGCAGGTTCAGACCCATGGCGTCGGCGACCATTGCATCGATATCATTGTGGACAGCTATCTGGCCGTTGCCCGTACTTTCCCGATCAACGGCCTGCGCTGGACGGTGATGCATATGCATAACGCGCCCGCTGGGATTTTTGCACGATTGCGCGACACTGGTATCCACGTGATGGTGCAGGACCAGAGTGTATTGCTGGGCGCCAATAAGGTGAAATGGTGGGGCCGCAAGCGGGCCGAGTGGTCAACACCGATCCGGCGCATGCTGGATGAGGGCCTGCTGGTCGGTGCGGGAACCGATGCGCCGATCCTGCCGATCAGCCCGTTCATCTGCATGTGGTGGATGGTGACGCGCAAGACCCTTCAGGGCGATTGCCTCGGCCCGGATCAGGCAATCACGATCAGCGAAGCGCTCGAACTCTATACCGTCAATAACGCAAAGATCATGGGGGTCGCCAGTGAGCGGGGCGCGATCATACAGGGACAGCTTGCCGATATGGCAGTGCTGGATCGGAACCTGCTTGCGATCCCGGAGGATGAAATCCGTGACACGACCGTGGTAATGACGGTGCTCGGAGGCCGGGTGGTCTATCGGGCAGCACTTGGGTGAGAGGCCCCCTTGCGTCCTTCTGCGCGGTATTGCCGGTTACAGTCAGTCCTCTCTCAAGATCTGATGGTGTGATCACTTGGCTGGAACGGAAGGATGGCCTGCAGGAATAGGTTGTCATGACAGAGGTTGCTGCGGAAATCTGAACAGCCGGGATAAGGTAAACGGTGTGCTCGAGCCAGTCGGAAACATCCCGCCAGCCGAGGCCGAGGCAACCTTCTGTGCTGCTCTGGAAACTGAGTTCATAGCGCGTTGTTAACCATAATCAGCGTCCGGCAAACCCGGTGCGGTTCAGTGCGCTCGCGTTCACGGCCTCAAGTGCCACGCGCGCTTTGAAGCCTGCGTGATGGTTCCTGCGCTTCCGCATTCCTGATCTCCTTGTCCTTAAAGACCAGCAAACTTTAGATCGTAGCTCCCGACACTGTCCGATTGCCGGGGAGTAGCTCAGTGCTTGGAAAGTGAACCCTGCGAAAGCTCTTTGCCACGTTCCGAAATCCACAGGGCGTCGTTGCTTTTACCATCGAGCGGGGTAGTACGGTGGACGTTCAGGTAGTCGTAAAAATGCTGTCGTAAGCGAGGCGGGAGAGGCATTTTTGCCGCTCGTTTCATCTTCATGTCCTCTGCGCGGAACCGGACACCCCTGCAAGTCCAAGCCGTTGCTGCACGAGAGGTTTGCGTGCGAGGTAAACCGGAGCCGGATCATCCAAACTCGAAGAGGCCGAGTTGTAAATGCTGGCGGTGCCAGATACCGTGGCGACCATTCCCGGGCCAATGGTCAGCAGCGCAGTGTCATTCAAGATGCATGATATCATGCAAGGCATGCGGGTGGGCGCAGGCAGGGTGCCGGACGGGCAACTTCGCGGTCGCGGAACCGATGGGGGTTGGCCTCTGCCCGGCTTCCATCCGCTCGCGACTGTATCGGCGTGGCCCCTGTCGCCGGGCCGTGGCCTGCCGATCTCGCAATGTGTGCCGTCACGCCCGGTATTCGACCGCAGACAGGAACAGGACCGTTTCCTCTGGGTCAGACCGCCCGGCGCCTTTTTACCAGGCCTGACAGTATCTGCGCGGGCGTCTCGTTTTACGCGCGGCCACCTGGCGGATGTCGTGCGCCATGACGGCACCGATGTCTGCGCAGGCCGTGATCCCCTGAACGAAGGGCCGGTCATGCATCAGCCATGGAATTGATCCCAGCCATATCTGGCCGACGAAATCAGCGCAGTCGAGCAAGGTATAATTCTCATCGACCTGCGGGATCTTCTGCGCTCCGCTTCCGCACGCATCGTGCGCACGGTGGCGAGGCTCAGGAGCGCTGGGCGTCTGGTGATGAACGCCACCACCTCCTGCAAGACCGCGATCGGCCAGAGCACCGCCACCGGCATCTGGCGTTTCGGTGCGGGCGTGCCGGTGACCTCGGCGTAGATCTTCACCAGGTCGGGCATGGCGATGTGATGACCGGCTGCGAGGTAATGTTCCCCCCGCCGCCCCTTTTCGGCGGCTGCGACCAGCGCGAAGGCCACATCGCAGGCATCGACAAAGGCGAAGGTTCCGGGCGGAATGCCGGGAAGCGCGCTCTTCAGGTAATCCAGCGTGAACTGGCCCGCCGCCGTTGGCCCCAGATCGCCCCGCCCGTGCATCCAGCCAGGCATCACAAAGGCCGCGAACATCTCGGGGTGGTCGCGCAGAAACGCCTGCACCACCGCATCCGACTGCATCTTGCTGCGGTAGTAATCGTCGGCATCACGGGGACCCCGCTTCATGCTCTCGTCGATCAGCTCGCCGCGCGGACCATTCACCACCGCAATCGAGCTGGTATGGATGAACCGCCGCACACCCGCTGCATGGGCCGCCGCGATCAGTTCGGCGGTGGCATCGACGTTGATCCGCTTGAGCATCGCCCAATGCTTGCCGCCGCCATAGCTCTCGCGGAAATAGGCGGCGGTGTGAAAGACCACATCACAGCCAGCCAGCGCCGGGGCAAAGCCCGCGACATCCTGCATGTCGCCCTCGATGATCTCCAGCCCCGGGATCTGCCCGAACTGCGCTTCGGCCTTGGCCCGCGACCGCGCAAGGGCGCGCACCGTCACGCCGCGTGCCAGCAAAAGCCGCACGAGGTTATTGCCGAGAAGTCCGGTGGCGCCGGTGACGAATGTCGTTTGCATCGGGGATCCCGTCCGGCGCGGAATGCGCCCTGTCGCCCCCGAAATAGCGGCATGGAGCTTTGCGCAGAACGCATGCCGTGGCAAAACGGGTTTGCGATGACGCAAAGCAAAGGGGTGGCAAGATGAATTGGGATGATCTTCGCCTGCTGCTGGCGGTGGCGCGGCGCGGCAGCTTTCTGCGCGCGGGCGAGGCGCTTGGCATGGCGGCCTCGACGCTTTTGCGCCGGATCACCCAGTTGGAGACCGGGATCGGCGCAGCGCTGGTTGAACGCGCCGCCGATGGCACCAGGCTGACGGCCCGGGGGGCCGCGCTGGTTCAGGCCGCGCAGGATTTTGAATCGGCACTGACCCAGACGCCAGAGGCCACGGGTCTTTCGGGTCGTGTCAGGGTGACGGCGGGCGAGGGATTTGTCGGGCCGGTCACGGATGCCGCGAGCGCATTCACCCGCCAGCATCCCGGCTGCACGGTGGATTTCACCGTGACACCAGATCTGGTGAAGCTCTCGCAAGGAGCATCGGATGTCGCCATCCGCACCCTGCATCAGGGAGAGCCATCTCTGATCTATCAACGGCTGCCCGATGTGGGTTTCGGCATCTTTGCTGCGCGCGAGATGGCATTGCAGCCCGATGCTGCGCCTGAGACCATCCCGATGATCGGGCTGCTGCCCCCGATGGATCAGCTGCCGCATATGAAGGCCGCGCTGGCGGCGGGGTTCATCAATACCCGCATCCGGGTCTCGTCCTTTGCCGCACAACTGGCGGCGGTCAGGCAAGGTCATGGCGCGGCAGTGATCCCTGGCGCGTTGGCGACCGGACTGGCTGAACCCTTCCCGGAGGTGGTTTTGCCGGGGCTGCAGGTGTTTCTCGTGAACCGCCCCCAAGCGCTGCGCCAACCGCATATCCGCGCATTTGTCGAGGTGCTGAAACATCGGTTCGCCTCGCCTTGAGGCTTTCGCGAGAACCGAAGTACAACCTATGAGCTATGAAACTGACGGCCTTGCGGCGAAGATCCGGTCCGATGTCTGTATCTTCCATTCAAGTCGCAACAGCGCATTTTGCATCGTGTTATCGTATATCGGCCGTCCGGCTTGGTTGTTCCCGAAGGTCTCTTTGATGTCAGAGGAGCGTCATGAACTGCTTCAGCCAACCAAACAGGCCTGATGGGCGGGCCGGACTGGCGCTGTCACCAGACAGGCATCGGTGCGCCTCTGCCAGCGCAATACCAGCGAAGGCGCCGCCCGATACGGGGCACCGGGTATCATATGGGATTTTCAACCCCAAGGACCGTCAGTTTATGACGTGCCCCATCGCGTGCTTCCCAACTGAAATGCGCGCCGTTGCGAAGGCCGATAAGCGCGATGCCGATTGGCGTTGCAACTGAGACTTTCGCCGCCGAAATGTCGGCCTGTTCAGGCAGAACCAGCGTGATGAGCTGATCTTTTCCGGTTGTGTCATCGCGGAATCGCACATGGCTACCGAGACCAATCGCGTCAGTTGGAACTTCCTGCACCGGAAGGGTTTTTGCTCTGGCGAGTTCATCGAAGAAATGAGCAGCCAGCGCCTGATTGCGGTGCTCAAGGCCTTCGGCCAGCTTTTCGAGGATCGGCATCGTCTCTTCGGAGATCACGATATCGGGCGGAGGCATATGTTCGGACATGTAAAGGTTCCTCTTTGGGCCATGAGATAACGCGGTTCATGCGTTCGTGTTCGGGGATGATATGAAGAAGCGGAAACAATCTTCGCCCTTTTGGGGCGCTTTCCCATGAGCCTGTCAGCAGGCCGGGCGCAGAGATCGTTTCTTGCTCATGCGGGTCAAGCTGGGGTCTTGCCGGGCGGAAGTCAAGAAACCGCAAGTTTGAGGTCAACGGGCGGGGGCCGCGTCGGCCTGCTCTGTCGTGACCTGCCCTAAGGATTGTGTGGACAGTGTTGCCTGTGCGCCCCTAGGCTGATCCGATTTGGTTCGGTATCTTGCGGTGACCCATGGCTGAACGCCTGTTTTCGGGAAACGACGAATTCTTTGGTACCGATGACGCCATAAGGGATGTCCGGGCGGCCATTCTCTCGGTGGATTGGGGAAGAACTGCGGCGGGGCCTGTGGGGGCATGGCCGCTGGCCTTGCGTTATACGGTCAGAACGATGCTCTATGCTGCCTCGCCGATGGCGGTTCTGATCGGCCGGGAGGGCGTTGTCGTCTGCAATGATGCAGCGCGCGAGATCTTCGGGGATGCCTGGACGCAGGCGCAGGGCAGGCCGGTCTTCGAGTCCCTGCCGATCGCGCGGAAATTCTATCGCGACAAGATCGACGACGCCTTTCGCGGCAAAAGCCACAGGCTGAAGGACCAGCCGATCAGGCTGATCCGTGACGGTGCGGCGACCACCTGCTGGTTCAATCTGGGGCTTTCGCCGATCATCGGCGACGATGGCGAGATCTTCGGCACTTTGATGGCCGCGAGCGAAACCACCACCCATATCCGCACAAAGCGCGCGCTGACCCTTGCGCAGGAACGCGTGGAGGTCGCGCTTGAAGCGGGGGGAATTGTCGGGACATGGGATTTCGACGTCCGAACCCGCAAGATGATCATCGACGGCGCCCTCGCGGAACAATATGGCATCCCCTCTGCCGAGGCGCGGTCGGGGATCGTCATTGAGACCCTGTTCGAAAACCTGCATGAAGAGGACAGGGGCCGGGTTCTGGCGGCGGTCGATGAGGCCGTGGCGAGTGGCGCGAACTTCCACAGCCGGTTCCGCACCATCACCCCCGATGGCATATTGCACTGGTATGTCGCCTCCGGCCGCCCGATCCTCGGCGAGGCGGGCGGCATATCGGGCTTCGCCGGGATCGTCATCGACACCACAAACCAGTCCGAGGTCACAGCGGCGCTGGAGGCCAGTAACCTGCGCTTCGATACGCTGGTCGAGGCGATCCCGCAGATCGTCTGGAGCACGGACCCTCGTGGCAATCATGACTTCTTCAACCGGCGCTGGTCGGATTTCACCGGGATCGAACCTGATGAGATCACGCCGGAACTCTGGACCGAGCTGGTCCATCCCGAAGACCAGGACAGGGTTCAGTGCGTCTGGAAGGAATGTCTGAAGACCGGCAGGCCTTACGATATCGACTATCGTTTCCGGCACCAGCGCGACGGTTATCGCTGGCTGCGCGTCATTGCTCTGCCCATGCGGGATGCGCAGGGAAGGATCACCCGCTGGTATGGCACCTCGACCGATATCGAAGATGCCAAGCTGCTGGAGACGGAGCGCGAACTGGTCAATCGTGAACTCGACCACCGGATCGGCAATCTCTTCGCGCTGGTGAACGGGCTGATCAGCCTCTCTGCGCGGGACCAACCGGGGTCGGAGCCTTTCGTGCACGATATCAGAGAGCGTCTTGGCACGCTTCACAAGGCGCACCGTCTGATAAAGGCGGCGGGAAAGGACGGCGCCATTCCCTTCCGACAGGTGTTGGAGGACATTCTTGCCCCCTATGCGCAAAACGGTGAGAGCAGGGGGGTGATCACAGGAGACAGGCTTCAGATCCGCGCGGACTCGGTCTCCTCCTTTGCCCTCGTTTTCCACGAGCTCGCAACGAATTCGGCGAAATACGGCGCAATGGCCTTGCCCGGTGGCAAGCTCTTCATCGCGCTGCGTCTGGACGCCGCCGGGGTAAGCGTCGAATGGCGCGAGAAGGGCTCGCGCGAGAGAGACGGGGGGGCAGGCGGGGCGCCCGATAAGCACGGTTTCGGCTCGAAACTCTTAAGCGCGGTTGTCGAGGGACAGTTTCGCGGCACGTTCGAGCGGCTGCTCACCCCGGAGGGCATGTGTCTCACGCTCAGATTGCCGCGGGATCTGTTCGACCTGGACGCTTCCTGGCCGGCATCACTGTAACGCGGGAAAGCCTGCTTCATGTGCTTCGTCGGTCCATACCCTGAACATGGTCAGTTGATGCGGCCCGAAGGAATGGATCAGAGGAATATCGGTCGCATCCCGTCCGCGCGCGATCACGACACGGCCGATACGTGGCTCATTGTGGCGGGCGTCGAGGGTGAACCAGCGGTCCTCCAGCCAGATCTCGCACCAGGCGTTGAAATCCATTGGTGCCGGGTTCGGGGCCACACCGATATCGCCGAGGTAACCATTGGCATAGCGAGCCGGGATGTTCATGCAGCGGCAGAGTGTGATCGCGAGATGGGCAAAATCACGGCAGACGCCGACCCTCTCCCGCCAGGCCTCTGCTGCGGTGCGGGTTGCCCGCGCATGCTCATACCCGAAGGTGAGGTGGCTGTTCACATAGTCGAAAATAGCCCGTACCCGCGTCCAGCCTGGTGCCACATTGCCAAAGAGCTCCCAGGCCTGCGCCATCATGAGGTCGGTTTCGCAGTAGCGGCTGGCGAGCAGATAACCGAGAGCCTCGTCCGGTAAATCGCTGACGGAGCATTCTTGCGCCGTCTCGTCCCATTGATCGGGCCGGCCTTCCACCTCGACCAGACTGTCACGCGATAGGCGCATCGCACCGGCAGGCGCAGTCAGCCGCAGGCAGGAATTGCCATAGGGGTCGATATATGTCCGGTTTGGGACTGAAGGCTCGATCTGCACCCCGCTGCTCCTGACCATGTTTCCGGCCAGATCCGGATGTGGGTCCAGCAGCGCGATCACTTCTGTTGGCTGACCGCAGGTGATCTCGATCTCATATCCCAACCTGATAAGCACATTCATACCCCGCACATGACAGAGGAAGAACGTTTCCGGGCGAGGCAGGTTCCGATGCGGGGATATGCGGCGGGCCCTGGCAGAGTCCCGCCGATGACGGTGGTGGGTTCGGAACCGGGTCTCCGGGCAGGACGTTTCCCTTGCACGAGTGTTTTGAGTGAAAGGAGAGAATGCCATGGACCACACCAGACATATCCGCCTGAACGACACCGAACTGACCGAGGCTGTCCTGAACGGAGCCACCATCTACGGCCCCGGCGATGAGAAGATCGGCCATGTTTCCGAAGTACATGGGCAGGGCAATGCCGCTCAGGTCGTTGTCGATGTCGGCGGCTTCCTCGGCATCGGAGCGAAGCCGGTTTCTGTGCCTGCGCGTGACCTCGAGTTCATGCGCGATGGGAGCAATGCCGTCCATGCGGTGACCCGCTGGACCAAAGACGAGCTGAAGGCACTGCCGGAACATCGCCACTGATCAGGGACGTATTTGCCGCCCGCCCGCCGGGGGTGAGCGGCTCCACCCAGGGAGGACTTCATGAAGACGCTTCAGGATGCCTTTGAGCATACGTTGCAGGATATCTACTGGGCCGAGAACGCGCTCTTGAAGGCGCTGCCCAAGGTTTCGAAGTCTGTTAACAATGCCGAACTGAAGGCAGCTTTCGATGATCACCTGACCGAGACGAAGGGCCATGTCGCCACGCTGGACAAGGTGTTCAAATCCATTGGCAAGAAAGCCTCTGGCGAGAAATGCGATGCCATGGCCGGCCTTCTGAAAGAGGCCGATGGGCTGATCGAAGAGGCCGAAGGACACGCGCTTGACGTGGCGCTGATCGGAGCTGCGCAGGCTGTCGAGCATTACGAGATCGCCCGATATGGCACCTTGCGCGAATGGGCGAAGGTTCTGGGACATGATGAGGCCCATACCTTGCTCGGCTCCGTTCTCGATGAGGAAAAGGCTGCCAATGCGAAGCTGACCGCGCTTGCGGTCATGGCCGTGAACGAGGCCGGCAACAAGCGGAACTGATCTTGCAGGGGGCGGCCCCGGACCCTGGGGCCGCCAGATCCTGGGCCGCCAGTGCAGATCAACGCCGGACGGCGCGGGCACCCCAGATCAGGATGCATGCGCCGACGGCTCCGGCGACCAGATAGCCGAGCCAGCCTCCGAACGAGACCCCCAGCAGGCGGAAGAGAAACCGTGCGACTGCGGCCCCGATGATGCCGAGCAGGACGTTCAGGAAGATGCCGGTATCGGACTTCATGAAACTCGATGCGATCCAGCCGGCAAGGCCGCCGATGATGATGGCTGCGATCCAGCCGATGCTTTCATTGTCCATTCATCCCTCCTGTTGGTTGGTGCTTCCCACGATATGCCCCGGGAGGCTTTCGGAAAACGCGCTCGCATCGCTCAGGTTCCTTCGGGCACTGCATGATCCACGATGCGAGGGAACCTCCGAAAGATCCGGGCGTTGCCGGCTAAGGGATTGCATGCGAGGAGACATGTCCGAAAGCACGACAAAACGCGGGATCTTCAAGGGGTGGGAGCGGCTCAGGAGCCGCTTCCGGAAGTCGAGGCCCGATCAGCGATAGCGGAAGATTTCCGCGTCAGGATCCGGCTTGCCGGCAATCGCGCTCGCGATAATCTGCGCGCCGATCATCGAGAAGGTGATGCCGTTTCCGCCAAATCCCATGACGGAATATATCCGCTCGAACCCCGGCACCCGGTCGATGATCGGCAGCCCGTCATCGGTGACACTGAACGGCGCCGACCACGTATAGGCGGGCTTGCCGATCTTCACCCCGGTCAGATCGTGCAGTTTCTGCGCGATGGTTCTGGCCTTCTTCGCCAGCTTCTTCGGGTCGGAATTGGTCTCTGACGCGTCCTCATCCTCACCGCCCGCAATGACGCGCCCGGCTTCGTCTGTGCGGAAGTAGAGGTATGGCTCGGCTGCCTCCCAGGTGATGGTATCGCGCATCCAGTCGGGCAGCTCAGAGATCGGTTCGGATGCCAGCGCCCAGGTCGAGGTGACGTGATGCGATTTCGTCTTCATCTGCGGCAGATATTCATAGCCGGTGCAGAAAACCGCGTGACCGGCGACCAGAACCTCTCCCTGGCTAGTGGAGAGCGCGATACCCGAGGGAAGTTCAGCCATATCGGTGATCTCGACCGGCGAGACGATCTGCGCCTTCCTGGACAGCGCCGCCAGCAAAAGACCGGCCGTCAGCTGCGCCGGATTGGCCGAGGCTGAGGCATCTGACCAGATGGCCGCAGTCCGATCCATGCCGCAGCGCGCCATGAGATCTGCGCGTTTCAGATAGTCGGCACGGATGCCGATCTCTGCGCGGGCCTTCGCCTCATTCGCCAGTGCCCTTGCGCCCAGATCATTTCCCGCAAGGTAAAGCGCGGGTTTGGCGCGCATCTGGCAGTCGAGTTTCAGCTTTGTGGCCAGGCTGACCAGATCTTCCACCGCGCGCACGGATCTGAGCCAGGCCCTGTCGGCATGGTCCTTGCCGATTTTCTTCCGCAGCCGTGTCAGCGGCACGTCGATCTCATGCTGGATCATCGCGGTCGAGGCCGGGGTAGAGCCACGAACGGCCGGGCGGCGGTCAAGGATCAGCACCGATTTCCCCGCCCGCGTCAGCGCCTCGGCTACCAGGGCGCCGGAAATCCCTGCGCCCACGACGATCAGGTCGAAACGGTCGCGGGTCAGCGCGCTTTGCGCATCAACCTTCGAATGCGGCGTCTTCACCCAGAAGGGGGTGCCGATGCGCAGGTCATCCTTGCGGGTGTTCGCTTTATGCTTCGCCATTCATGCCTCCTTTGAAAAGGTTCTGAGAGAGCGTTGTTTCCGGACGGTCGGTATAGGCAGAGCAAAGACCCGCTCCGCGCAAGCCAGCGCGATGCCCCCAGTGGCCAGCGGCGCGAATGCCGGATGGCCGATATCGAGCCCCCCGGTATAAGTGCCGAAAGCGGGCAGGATCAGATGCGCCTGGGACAACACGAAACAGCGAAACCGCCGTCCGGCGAGCCGGGTCGAGGGGTGCATATGGCCGGAAATATCAGGGCCCGTTGCCGCGATGTGGCGCAAGGTGATGACCCCCGGCAGGTCCGGCAACCATGCTCCGGGCAGATCCTGCACGCTGGTGCGCAGGTCATGGTTGCCCGCTATCCATAGCCAATCCCGCCCGGCTGCGAGCCGCGCGACAGCGGCGGTTTCGCGTGCCGCTAACTCGCTTGCGGCGAGATCGTCGTCAAAGGCATCACCCAGAGACACCACCCGCGCCGGGTCAAGCGCGGCAATCTCGGCGGCCAGTCGCGCCAGCGTGTCCGTGTCCCCGAAGGGCGGTAACAGCGTGCCGCCGCGCCTTGCATAGCGTGCGGAGCGGCCAAGATGCAGATCGGCGACGACCAGCGTTTGCCGGGCAGGCCACCAGAGGGCGCCGGAGGACCGGGCAAGGAAATCCTCGCCCGCAAAGCGGAAGGCGTAGCCCTCAGTCATCGTCCCGCACCTCGTCCAGCCCGGCCTCATGCATCAGGTCCTGGGCCATCTTTTCTGCCAGTCGCAGTTGGCCTTCACCGGCCAGCCTGACGCGCCCCAGTTCCAGAAGCAGCGGCGCAGCGAGGGGTGAGACGCGGGGCAGGACCTTCATGTCGAGATGGGAGTTGCGGGCGAGCATGTCAGCGATACGGTCGAAATCGATCAGCCCACGCCGGGCCTCGTCGCGCGTCGCGCGCAAAAGGATGTGGTCCGGATCATGGCGGCGCAGGGTGTCATAGATGATATCGCTGGAAAATGTCGCCTGTTTGCCGGTCTTGCGCGCGCCGGGGCGGTTGCGCTGGATCAGCCCGGCGATGGTCGCCACCGCGCGAAAGCTGCGTTTCATCAGCGAACTCGCGGCGATCCAGTCTTCCAGTCCCTGTTCAAGGCCGGTCGCGCTCAGCAGTGGCGCGACGTCGGTGACGGGCTGCAGCGAGGTGATCATCAGCGCGTGATCCGTCGCCAGGAACCCCAGCGGATCAAGGCCGAGTCCTTCCATCTGGCGGGTCACAAGAAGGCCCAGCGTCTGATGCGCGTTCTGCCCGGCGAAACCGTAGATCACCAGATTCCAGCGGTCCGCGCGCGGAAATGTCTCACATAGCAGTGTGCCGGGGCGGGGCAGTGTGCTGAACCGCGCTTGCAGCGCCAGCCAGTCGCGGATCCCCTGCGGCAGTTCTCTGTGGCGGTCGGGATCGGCAAGAGTGGCGAGCATTCTTTGCGACAGCTCGGTCGAGGTGGCGAATTTCAACCCCGAGAAGGTGGCGATTTTCGGGTCGCGCCCGGGGGTGGGCGTGACCTCAATCACCAGATCGCGGATGCGGTCATAGCGCAGCACCTGACCGCCCAGGAGGAAGGTGTCACCGGGCGAAAGGCTTGCGGCGAATGTCTCTTCGATCTCTCCCAGCGGGCCACCGCCTCGTCCCCGCCGGCGCACCTTCAGCTTTTCGGCCTCGGTAATGGTGCCGATATTCATGCGCAGATCTCGGGCGGCGCGCGGATCGCGCAGTTGCCATCTGTTTTCCCGCAGAACCAGCCGCTGCCAGCGTTCATAGGATGACAGCGCATAGCCGCCGGTGGCCGCAAAATCGAGACAGGCGTCGAAATCGGTCCGCGACAGGCCGGAATAGGGGCCGGCCGTGATGACCTCGGCATAAAGCTGACCTGCGTCAAACGGTCCGGCGCAGGCGGTCAGCAGGATCTGCTGGATCAGCACATCCAGCGGCCCGGGGCCGCGTGGCTCACCATCGAGTTCGCCCGCCCGCGCGGCCTCAAGTGCGGCGACACATTCGATGACCTCGAACCGGTTCGCGGCCACGATCCGCGCACGCGAAGGCGCGTTGTAGTGGTGGTTCGCCCGCCCGATCCGCTGCACGAGGCGCTTGATATTGCGCGGCGCGCCGACCTGGATCACCAGATCGACATCGCCCCAGTCGATCCCCAGATCAAGGCTGCCGGTCGCCACCACGGCGTGCAGGGCGCCCGCCGCCATAGCCGCCTCGACCTTTTGCCGGGCCTCGCGTGCCAGCGCCCCGTGATGCAGTCCGATCGGCAGCCCTTGGTCATTCGCAAGCCAGAGCGCCTGGAAGAACAGCTCTGCCTGGGCGCGGGTGTTGAGAAAGATGATCGTGGTTTTCGCCGCCGCCACCGCCTCCAGCACATCAGGCACCGCATAGCGCCCGCCGCCCCCGGCCCAGGGCGGCGGCTGGCGGGTGGGCAGCAGCGCGATGTCGGGTATGGGGCCGGGATCAGCCTCCAGCACTGCTGTCGCGCCCATGAATCTTGCCAGCGCAGCGGGGTCTTCGACGGTGGCGGAAAGCCCGGTCGTCTGCACCCCGGGCGCGAGGCTGCGCAATCGCGCAAGGCACAGCATCAGCTGATCGCCCCGCTTCGACTCCGCCAGCGCGTGCAACTCATCCAGCACCACGCGCTTGAGGCCAGCGAACATCCTCAAAGCCTCGGGCCAAGACAACATCAGCGCCAGCGATTCCGGCGTGGTCAGCAGAATCTCCGGCGGATCAACGCGCTGACGGCGGCGCTGGCTTGTGGGCGTGTCGCCCGTGCGGTCCCCAACGCGGATCGCCAGATCCATCTCGGAAATCGGCCGGGCCAGGTTGCGCTCGACATCCGCCGTCAGCGCCTTCAGGGGAGAGACATACAGCGTGTGCAAGCCCTTACGCGGGTTCAGGTGCAGATCGACGAGCGAGGGCAGAAACCCCGCCAGCGTCTTGCCGCCGCCGGTTGGCGCGATCAGCAGCGTGTCTTCCTGCGCCTGCAACAGGGCAAGCTGATGCGGGTGCGGCTGCCATCCATTCCTCGCAAACCAGTCAGTGAAGAGCGGGGGCAGCGTCACAGCATCGCCCTCAGCGTCTCCAGCCGATCGGCCTCGATGGCGGGTTTGTCCCAGCGGATGCGCGAAATGCGCGGGAAGCGCATCGCCAGCCCCGATTTGTGCCGGGGCGAGGCATTCAACCCCTCAAATGCCACCTCGACCACCAGCTCGGGCGCAAGCTGGCGCACGGGTCCGAAACGCTGCACCGTGTGTTTGCGCACGAACCGGTCCAGCTCGCGCAGTTCTTCATCGGTAAAGCCGAAATAGGCCTTGCCGACGGGCACAAGTTCGGCGCCATCCCACAGACCAAAGGTGAAATCGCTGTAAAAACCCGAGCGTTTGCCGTGGCCTGCCTGCGCATAAAGCAGCACCGCATCGACCACCTTCGGGTCGCGTTTCCACTTGAACCAGGGCCCGCGCGGGCGGCCTGCGATATAGGGGCTGTCGCGGCGCTTGATCATTACGCCTTCGATCACCTCGGTATGTGGGGCGGCGCGCAGGGCGGCAAGCTCTTCCCAGGTTGTGAAAGACAGGATCGGCGACAGGTCGATCCTGTCCGCGTCGAATGTCGCAGCCTCCAGCCTTTCGCGGCGCAGCTGCAGCGGCAGCGCACGCAGGTCTTCGCCCTCCCAGGTCAGGATGTCATAAAGGCGCAGGGCGGCGGGATGGGTTTCACGCATCTTTGCGCTGACTGCTTTGCGCCCCAGCCGCTTTTGCAGATCGCCAAAGGGCGCAACCTCGGCCCCTCGCCGGATCAGCAGCTCGCCATCGACCGCGCCTTCGAACTCCATCGCCGCGACGATCTCGGGGAAGGCGGCCCCGATCTCTTCGCCGGTGCGGGAATAAAGGCGACGCTCGCCCCCCTCGGCCACCGCCTGCACGCGGATGCCGTCCCATTTCCATTCGGCAAGGTAATCGGCGGGTTCGAGGGGGGCCAGTTCTTCGGGCGTGACCGGAGTTGACAGCATCACCGGCCGGAATGGTGCCTGGACAGGCGCAGGTGGCGGGCCGCCGTCCAGCCAACCAAACAGCGGCAGATAGGGCGGGATCAGCCCGTGCCAGATCTCCTCGACCTCATCGACGCTGCGAACGGTGCCCATCGCCAGAGCGGTGCGGGCAAGCCGGGCCGAGACCCCGACCCGCAGATTGCCGGTGGCAAGCTTCAGAAGCGCCAGTCGCTCGGGCGGCGTAAGGCGGTCAAGCAGATCCGCGATCACCCCTGGCAGCGCCATCTTGCCTGTTTCGCGCAAAAGCGTGACGGTATCGGCGACGGACACATCTGCATTCGCGCCGCTGGCCTCACCCGGCCAGATGAGAGAAATCGTCTCGGCCAGATCGCCGACGAAATCGTAAGACAGCCGGAAGAGCTGTTCATCCACCCGATCCGCCGCCAGCCGTTTCAGCATCGAGGGCGAGACTTGCCGCAGATCAAGGCCCCCAGTCAGCACAGCCAGCGCATAGCCGCGATCCGGATCGGGCGTCGTCTGGAAGTACTGAGAGAGGATGGTGAGTTTGGCATTGCGGCCCGGAGTGAATGCAAGCCGCTCCAGCAGACGGGCAAAGGCTTTCATTCCGGCTCATCCTCATAGCCGATCAGGCGGAGCGGCCGCGCCGGGATCCCCTCGATCTCGCACCAGCGCATCAGCCCGTCTTCGGTGCCATGGGTGATCCACACCTCTTCGGGGGTCAGGTCCAGGATGGTTTGCGTCAGTTGAGGCCAGTCGACATGGTCGCTGATGACCAGAGGCAGCTCTACCCCGCGCTGACGGGCGCGGGCGCGCACCGTCATCCAGCCCGAGGCATAGGACAGGACCGGATCGCGGAACCGCTGGACCCAGGGGGAGGCAAAGGCCGGGGGTGGTGCCAGCACCAGTTGCGCCGCACCGGCGTCGGTGGCGGGAACGAGGGGGCCAAGGTCGATCCCTTGCTCAACGTGGTAATCGCAAAGCCGCTTCAACGCGCCATGGATGGCGATGGGGGAGTGATGCCCGGCGGCGCGTGCCAGCGCGATCACCCGCTGCGCTTTCCCGAGCGCATAGGCGCCCACCAGATGCGGGCGGTCGGGAAATTCCGCCATGCTGGCGATCAGCCGACCGGCCTCGACCATAGGGTCGGGGTGGCGAAAGACCGGAAGGCCGAAGGTCGCCTCGGTGATGAAGACATCGCAGGCGACTGGCTCCCAGGGCTGGCAACAAGGGTTTGGCGTGCGGCAGTAATCCCCCGAAATCAGGATGCGCGGCCCGCTATCGGGGGTGATCAGGATCTGCGACGATCCCAGCACATGGCCCGCCGGATGAAAGCTGACCGTGACGTGCCCGATCCGGGTTGGCCCTTCGGCAATCTGGCGGCTGGCGGTGAAATCCTCGCCGTAGCGGATCGCCATGATGTCGAGCGTCTGGCGCGTGGCCATCACCGCGCCATGGCCGGGCCGGGCATGGTCGGAATGGCCATGGGTTACTAGGGCACGGTCGACCGGGCGGAGGGGGTCGATGTAGAAATCGCCAGGGGCGCAGTAAAGCCCCGCTTCGGTGGGATAGACGATCTCCTCTGCCCGCAAGCTCATGCCAGATCACGCAATCCCGCTTCGCGCGCCCAGTAGCGGCGTTTGGCCGTATCGGGCAGATCCTCCCACGGCCCGACCCCCTCGCCATCCTCGATACCGGCGCGGGTCAGGATCACGCTCGACCCTTTGCAATGGCCGATGGCCTTGAGATGGGCGAAAGCATCCATGACAAAGCCGATGGCCGCACTGTCTCGCGCCAGCTTTTCGGCCTGATCCGGCATCAGTATCATCGCAATCGCGTCGAACAGAACCGAAGGGCTGCCGGCAAGCTGTCCGTCCGGGGTGATTGTACCGCCCTTCAGCTTCAGCGGCCCCACTTTGGGCGCGATGGTGAAAACCGTGCCGCCTTCGGCCTCGATGGCCCTGGTCAGCTTGTCGATCCCGGCCTTGTCCGACCCTTCGGCGATCAGGAGGCCGGCCTTGCGGCCCTTGAGCGTCTCATGCCAGTTTTTCTGGATCGAAAGCGCCTCCGACGGGTCAAGATCCAGCGGCTCTCGGAAGGGTTTGGCGGGCGCGGGCAGGTCGATGCCAAGCCCATCGGCGACCCGCGCGCCGAGATCCTTCTCGATCAGTTGCAGATGCGACAGCACCCGTTCGCGCACATGATCCAGCCCGACTTTCGACAACTCAAAGACGAAGGCCGAGGCGATATGCGCCTGCTCATTCTCGGTCATGGATCGCCAATACATGCGCGGCTGGCTGTAGTGATCGCCGAAGGTTTCAGAGCGGATGCGCAGCGTGTCTCCTGCAACTGCCTCGCGGGCGCTGACAAAGCCCTCGGCACTGGCGCGCGGTCCGGGATCCTCGCCCGCCTGGTCGAGGCTGTTCGGCTCGTAATTCGCGCGGCCCTTCGGCACCTGTACCTGCATCAGCCCGTCGCGCATCATATTGGCATAGGGGCATTTCGGCGCATTCACCGGGATCTGGTGGAAATTCGTCGTGCCGAGCCGCGATTTCTGCGTGTCAAGGTAAGAGAACAGCCGGCCCTGCAACAGCGGATCATCGCTGAAGTCGATCCCCGGCACGATGTTCGAGGGCAGGAAGGCCGCCTGTTCATTCTCGGCGTAATGATTGTCGGGGTTGCGGTTCAGCACCATGCGACCGACCACCCGCAGGGGCACGATTTCTTCGGGGATGATCTTGGTGGGGTCTAGCACGTCATAGGGCAGACTGTCCGCCAGTGCCTGATCAAAGACCTGCACAGCGAAATCCCATTCGGGGAAATCCCCGGCCGCGATGGCCTCATACAGGTCGCGTCGGTGGTAGTCGTTATCCGCCCCCTGCAATTTGGCGCTTTCGTCCCAGATCAGCGATTGAGTTCCCAGAACCGGGCGCCAGTGGAATTTGACGAAACTGACCTTGCCCTCGTCATTGACGAATTTGAAGGTGTGGACTCCGAACCCTTCCATCATGCGCAAGGATCGCGGGATGGCACGGTCTGACATCGCCCAGATCACGGTGTGCAGGCTTTCCGGCATCAGCGAGACGAAATCCCAGAACGTGTCATGCGCCGATGCCGCCTGCGGATAGCCGCGATCGGCCTCCATCTTGACCGAATGCACGAGGTCGGGGAATTTGATCGCGTCCTGGATGAAAAAGACCGGGATGTTGTTGCCGACTAGATCCCAATTGCCCTGATCGGTGTAGAACTTCACCGCAAAGCCCCGCACGTCGCGTGGTGTGTCGACCGAACCCGCGCCGCCTGCGACGGTCGAAAAGCGTACGAAAACCGGGGTTTCCTTGCCCTTCTCCGAAAGAAGGCTCGCCCTTGTCAGTTCAGGTATCGGGTCGGTGCAGGTGAAGACCCCATGCGCCGCCGAGCCACGCGCATGGACGATCCGCTCGGGGATGCGCTCATGGTCGAAATGAAAGATCTTCTCGCGCAGGAGAAAGTCTTCCAGCAGCGTCGGGCCACGCGCGCCTGCACGCAGAGAATTCTGATTGTCGGAAACCGGAATGCCGTGGTTCGTGGTCAACAGAGCGCCGCCGCGCTGCTGCGTCTCACCCGCATTTCCGGTCTTGGTGTCGTAGGGTGTTCGTGCCATCTGTCCTGCCTCTCAAAGGTGGGAAGGGGTGGCGCTGTGGGGCCCATGTCCTGTGTGGGCATCTCCGAGGCCCGTGGCGCCGGCTCTGTCGTGAGGCGGGGCGCGCGCCGGATCAGCGCGCGCGCCCCGCGAACTTTTGTCGGGTTTCAGAGGCGGTAGCTGAACCCGCCCCAGATACGGCCCTCGTCGCGATGACGTCCCCCGCGCACGGCCCCCGAGACGGCTGCCGCACCCGCGACCAGAGCAGCCGCCGTCAACAGGAAGGCGGTCAGGATCGCGCTTTTGCGGGCGGTCTCGGCCGCAGCGATTGCAGCCTCTTCGGCCTCTTTCGCCAGACGCTCGGCTTCTGCCTGCGCCTCGGTTACTGCGGCCTCTGCCTTTGAACGCGCGTCTTGTACGGCTTTTACCGCCTCGTCCACGCGCGCCTCGACCTCGGCTTCGGTCTGTCCGGTGCGCCGCGCGACGGCGGCGACGAGGAAGGCACGATCTCCCTCTGAGATCTCGCCGGTCCGCAGAACATTGCCCAGAACGAGACCGCTCTGGCGCGCGAGTTCGGCGTCATCCATCGACGGCGTGCCCGGCGAGGTGGTGCCGTCCGCCTGTTGCACGCCCTGACGCATGGCGCCGACTTCGGGGCGCATCAGGGTGTTGTTGATATAGTCCATCAGCCCCTCATCTGCATCATCTGGAATAGCTGCGCCCACTGCTTGCGCCACCCCCTGAACAGCGCCGCCGACAGCATTGCCTGCGCCCTGAACCACGCCCCCGACGGCTGCTACGGTCGCTGTCGCTGCCGTGCCGACCGAGGAAACTGCGCCGCTGATGGCACCCGCGGCCATCCATGCCGTCACCAGCATGCCAAGGCCCCAGACGACGAGGCCATTGATGCCGTCGCGCGCCACGACCTCATCGCTCGATGCATCATCGACGCGCCGCCGCATCCGACCGGCAATATAGCCGCCGGCGAGATAGCTTGCGACCAGCGTGATGACGAGCCAGAGCGCCGTCACGATCAGCCACAGATTGAACGATCCCTCACCCGGCTCAGCCGAAATCGTCGAAAGGCCCAGAGCGGCCCCGAATGCGGTGAAGAGGCCGGCCGTCGCCGCAGCAACAACCGCGCCGCCGAACACTGCGGCCCAGTCGATATAAGCCCCACCGGTCTCGTGACGGGGTGCCGAGGCTGCGGTCATGGTTTCTGTTCGTTCCATTTCAGCCCCTCCTCAGCGCAGGCCAAGAAACGACAGGATGGCAAGAACCACGACCACAAGGCCGACCAGATAGATGATGCTGTGCATGAACGTCCCTCCCGAAAATGCCTGTTCAGGCGATTACAGTTAAAACTGAGGATGCGGCGGGGGCGTCGGGTGCCGCATCCAGAGGCAAACGCAAATGATGTATTCTGGTTCCTTCTTTAACGAGCGAGCCGGGACGACGTTGCGTCACTCGGACCGGCAGCTCAGTTCAGCCGCCAGATTTCGAAATTCAGCAGCGTGGCAAAGGAAACCCAGGCGAGGTAGGGAATGAACAGGCCCGCCGAAAGCTTGTCTTGCGGCAGCGCCCGCAGAATGAAAACAATGATCGTGGCGAGCAGAAGGGCGATCACCACCAGGGCGAGGCCCGGGTTTTCCAGCCCGAAGAAAGCAGGCGACCAGGCATAGTTCAGCAGCAGTTGCAGGCCCCAGAGGGCGCAGAGGCTCGGGGCTCCGGATCCGCTGTCTGCTGCCCTCTCATATACCCGCCAGCCCACAAGGCCGATGATCACGTAAAGCACGGTCCAGACCGGGCCGAACAACCAGTTCGGCGGGTTGAAAGCGGGTTTGGCGAGGCTTTCATACCAGGGGCCGGGGATGTTGAGCCAACCGATCACCCAGCCTGCGAGAACCACAGGAATGACGAAAAGGGCTGCTTTCAGGGACATGCTTTGATCCTTTGCGGGAGGGTGCCCTGGTCCGCCGCGGTCCGCCGCGTCACCGACCCGCCGCCATGGCCAGGCAGGATTGGGCCAGACAGGATTGCGGCCCGCGCGGGAGCAGAGCGGGCCGCAACTTTCCGGAAAGGGAGGGAAAAACCTTTCCGGATGAAAACCGTTATCAGCGCCGACGGTCGCCGGACAGAACGCCACTGAGCAGCATACCGGCAGCAAGGCCGATGAGACCGACAGTCGAGAGCACGGTTGCGGTGGTGCCGGGATTGTCGCGCATCGCGCCAACTGCAACATGGGCCTGATCACGGACATGGGCAACGGCCTGACGGGCGCGGCCCTTGCTGTCCTCAAATGCCTCTTCTGCGTCGTCCATTGCATCCGAAGCGCGCGATGCAAGTGACTTGCTGATCTTCGACATTTCCTTTTTCAGATCGGCGATCTGCTTTTCGAGATCGGCGCGGATATCATTTGCGGCATCGGCCATCACTGCACTCCATTATATCACCAGACGGGCCAAGGGCCTCGGCTAGGACGTGTTGACAAAAGGGATTCCACTGATCGATGCCCTGTGATTCAAGCTCATCTCTACGTGGGAGATGAACTTGGCACGCAACCTGATATCCGATGATGAGTGGGCCTTCTTCGAGGGGTTCATTTGTGCCGTCCGACACCCGAATGGGCGCAAGCCATCCAATCATCGTATTGTTCTGAATGGAATTTTCTGGATAGCGCGAACAGGCGCGCCGTGGCGGGATCTGCCTGAAGAGTTCGGCAAGTGGTCCTCGGTCTATCGCCAGTTCCGGCGCTGGACTCTGGCCGGACTGTGGGAGGATATCCTGGACGCGCTGAACCACGCGGGGATTGCGCCAGACAAACTGCAGATGGTCGACAGCACCGTGATCCGTGCCCATCATCATGCGGCGGGCGCAAAAGGGGGACTCCGAAAGAGGCTTTTGGCCGTTCAAGAGGTGGGTTCTCGACCAAGATCCACCTCCGCGTCAACGGCGCTGGCCTCCCCATGAGAACCGAAATCACGCCCGGACAGGATTCAGACTACACCGGCTACGATCTGGTGATGGCTGACAATCTGCCACAGCCCGCCGTTCTTGTCGCGGACAGGGGCTATGACTCTGATAAAATTCGGGAAGACATCGAGAGCCGCAATGCTCTTCCGATGATACCGATGCGAAAGAACCGCAAGCTGCGCAAGGCGGTCGACATGACGATCTACACGCTACGCAACATGGTCGAGCGGTGCTTCAACAAGCTTAAGAACAGTCGCAGGCTGGCAACCCGCTACGACAAGACCGCAGACAGCTTCCTAGGTGTCATAGACATTGCCTGCATCAGGCTATGGATCCGCCATTTGTCAACATGACCTAGCTTGGGCTGGATGGGCTGCTCGTCTTGGTCTTCGTGATATAGGATTACCATTGGACGTCGACTTGTATGCCTGCCTGCCGAAGGCCACTGTCGACGAGACCAAGATCGGATCTTACACGCGGCTGTTTTCCAGCCATTGTTGGCCTGAAGAGTTTCAGCAGGACGCCTGGGCGGCGTCCTGACCGTTCTCAGGACTGAACTGCTGGAAAAGGCGCACCTATGCCCGGCAGCTCAGCTTTCAAACGACGTTCTGCCTTTGCTTGCCAAGACCATTCCCTCCCAGTTCAACCACATCTCCTGCCGCCAGGTAGACCGGGTCGGGACGCATCCCCATACCAACGCCCGGAGGGGTTCCGGTCGCGATGATGTCACCGGGCAAAAGCGTCATATGACGACTGACATAAGCGATGATCTGGCGCAGAGTGAAAATCATCGTGCCAGTATTTCCTGTCTGCCTGCGGATGCCATTCACCTCCAGCCAGAGATCAACATTCTGCGGGTCACCAATCTCGTCTTTCGAGACGAGCCAGGGGCCTACCGGGCCGAAGCTGTCACATCCTTTGCCCTTGTCCCATTGCGACGATTGCATCTGGAAGCCGCGCTCGGAAACATCGTTCAGCAGGCAATAGCCGAAGACATGGTCAAGCGCGGCCTCTTCTCTGACATTTCTGGCGGTCTGGCCGATCACTACGCCGAACTCCACCTCCCAGTCGAGTTTGGTCGTGCCTTCGGGTCTGATCGTATCGTCATTCGGGCCGCAGATCGCACTGGGGGCCTTGAGGAAGATGATCGGTTCAGACGGTTCGGCGAGGCCGGATTCCGCAGCATGATCTGAATAGTTCAAGCCGATACAGATATACTTCGAGATCCCGGTCCATGGCACACCCAGCCGGGTTCCCGGCGCGACCTCGGGCAGGGCGGTTACATCCAGCGCCGCAAGCGCCGACAGCGCTCCGGGCTGCAGATGATCGGTGGTCCAGCGGGGCACCAGGGCGGAAATATCGCGGATCCGGCCATCGGCATCGACAAGACCTGCGCGTTCCTGGCCCTGCGGGCCAAAGCTGCAAAGTTTCATGGCAGAGATATCCTTCAGTTCAGAGTAGAGCCGTCATCAACCACCCAAGCCGCGCCATTGACGTGGCGGGCCCGGTCGGACAGCAGAAAAGAGACGGTAGGGGCGATGCCATCAGGCGGGATCGGGGCTGCGTGGCCACTGCGCTGCACGACGCGACCTTGCGCTGCGGCATTGCTGTCAATCGTCGCGATCATGGCTGTATCAACCGGTCCCGGCAACACCGCATTCACGCGAATGCCGCTGCCGGCCATATCCAGTGCTGCCGCCCGCGTCAGGCCCAGCACGGCATGTTTTGCCGCGACATAGCCGGCCAGCCCCGCGCGGCCGCGAATAGACGAGGTCGAGGCGATATTGACCACCGCCCCCCCGCCCTGGCTGCGCATCCTCGCAAGACCATGGTGCAGGCCCAGAAACACCCCGCGAAGATTGACCGAGATGACCTGGTCAAAGGCCGCAACCGCATACTGGTCGATCGGGGCGAAAGGCCCGGCAATGCCGGCATTGTTGACCAGCGCAGTGACCGGGCCAAAGCGCTGCTCCGCAGCTTCGAATGCGAGAAGCCAGTCTTCTTCGCGAGTCACATCCGCCCTGAACCCGGCAGCCTGCCCCCCTGCGGCCCGGATCCCGCGCGCGGTCTCTTCGCCCGCATCGCCGAGATCCACCGCCAGCACCGCATAGCCGTCAAGCGCCAGAGCACCGGCGATGCAGCGACCGATGCCGCCGCCGCCCCCGGTCACGAGGGCGACATTTTTAGGAACTGCGGTCACGGCACCAGTCGCTTCACAAGGCGGCGTTCTTCCTTCGCAAAACCACCGGCATAGTCTTTCGAGACCATGAACTGTGCCGCAAGGATTTCGGGCTCCAGCTCGGTCAGCGGATCAAAGGCAGAGTCGTGCAGTTTGAGGTCGATCCGCCCGGGGATGGGGGCGCTGTAGGGCAGGGGGAAGGCGCGATGGACCACATCGGCATAGGCTGTGCCGGGGTGCTCGGGATGGGGGAAGCGGCGCACATGGATCTCGCCGGCGGGTTGGTCCGGGCCGTCGACCAGCCGCACCACCGGGGCCTCAGGATCCGGGGTAAAGGCGAAATCGGCCACCGGCACTGTGCGGCGGTTCACCCAGCCCGAGATCGAGCCATCCTCTTTCTCGTCAAAGGCATAGGTGCAATCTTTCTTGGTATATCCGAAAAGTTCGCGCCCGGCGGCAATACCCATCGGATCCGAGCAGAACATGTAAAGATGGGTCTGTGTAAAGAGCCCCTCGCAGCGGACGGCGGCTGTCACCATCAGGTCGAACATACGGTCATTGTGGTAAGACAGAGTATGGCCGGGCGAAGCCATGAAGCGGAAGGCCACCCGGTCATTCACCGGCTCAAACGGGGTATGGGCCAGCAGATCACGCAGCTTTGTCGCATTGACGCGGGTCATCACCTCAAGATTCCGCAGCTGGCATTCCCATTCCAGCGGATAAGCGGGAGCGTAAGGCGGCATCACACCGCTGTCGGGATGCATCTTGTAATTGCCGAACATGTTTTGTCCTTTCAGTCGGTGAGAGGGGTATGGGGAAAGCCTGCCGGCAGATCTGCGGCGGCGAGAATACTGGCGTCGACCTGAGCGATATCGGTCTGGCCACACAGCGCCATGGTGATATCAAGCTCGCGATGGATGATTTCGAGGCAGCGGCGCACGCCGGTTTCGCCCATTGCGCCAAGCCCGTAGAGAAAGGGCCTGCCGATATGGGCCGCATGTGCGCCAAGCGCGCGCACCCGCAAAAGATCCTGACCGCTGCGGATACCGCCGTCGATATGGACTTCGGCCTGGGACCCGATCTTTGCCACAATCGCAGGCAGCGCACTGATACTAGACGGCGCACCATCCAGCTGCCTGCCGCCATGGTTCGAGACGATCACCGCATCCGCCCCCTGATCCACGGCGGCCTGAGCGTCTTCTGCGGTCATTACGCCTTTCACGATCAGCTTGCGGTCCCAGATCCGGCGCAGCCAGCCGATATCTTCCCAGGTCAGGGTCTGGTCGAATTGCTCGGCCACCCAGCCGGCGAGCGAGGTCACATCGCTGACGCCGCTGACATGGCCGACAATATTGCCAAAGCTTCTGCGCTTTGTGCCCAGCATCCCAAGACACCAGCGCGGCTTGGTCGCCAGATTGATCAGGTTGCGCAGGCTGGGCTTTGGCGGGGTGGAGAGACCATTCAGGATATCCTTGTGGCGCTGGCCCTGAACCTGCAGGTCAACCGTCACCACAAGCGCCGTGCAACCCGCCGCACGGGCCCGCCCGACCAGCCTTTCGATAAAGCCCCGGTCTTTCATCACATAAAGCTGGAACCAGAAGGGGCTGGCGGTGGCGGCTGCAACATCCTCAATCGAACAGATCGACACCGTGGAGAGGGTGAAGGGAATGCCGAAATCGCGCGCGGCGCGGGCGGCCAGGATCTCGCCATCGGCACATTGCATACCCGCGAGACCGGTCGGGGCCAGTGCCAGCGGCATCCGCACCGGCGCGCCCAGAATTTGGCTCTCCAGCCGGCGCCCCGTGATATTACGCCCGACGCGCTGCACGAAACCGAGACGCGCGAGGTCCCGTTCATTGGCGCGATAGGTTGCTTCGGTATAGGCGCCGGAATCGACGTAATCATAGAACATCCGGGGCACGCGGCGCTTTGCCTGCTGACGCAGATCTTCGATACAGGTGATCATTTCGGGGCGTGTCATGGTCTTTCGCAGCCTCACTCTGTGCTTCAGCGTCCGGTCAGCACGAGGCTGAACCAAGGCACGAAAATGATCACAATGGTGAAGGCCATATAGCTGAAGATGAAAGGAATAATGGCCCGCATGAACTCGGAAAGCGGTGTACGGGTGATGGAACAGGTGGCAAACATGATGGTGCCAACAGGCGGTGTGACGCCGCCCAGATGCGCCATCAGCACGAAGATGATCCCGTAATGCACCGGATCGACGCCCAGCGAGGTGACCACCGGCAGGAAGATCGGGCCAAGGATAAGGATCAGCGCCGTGCCATCGATGAAGGCGCCTGCGATCAGCAGCAAAAGCGAGACCAGAAGCAGCATCAGCCCGGCATTGTCGGTCAGATCCAGCATGGCCCGCGCCACCGATTGCGGCACCTGTTCAAAGGTCAGGATCCAGCTGAACGCTGCCGAAGCCGCAAGGATCAGCAGAATGGCAGATGTCGAGACCACGGTGGAGCGCAGCGCGGCGATCACCTGCCTGAAGCTCGCCTCGCGGTAGGCCAGCACACAAAGCGCGGTATAGATCACCGCAACGCTCGCGGCCTCTGCCGGGGTAAAAACCCCTCCGCGGATGCCCAAAATGATGATCACCGGCAGCAGGATCGCGGGCAGGGCCGAGATGAATGCCTTGCCCAGCGGGATCTCCGGCGCGCTGGTCTCGGGCGGCTCCCACTGGTGGCGGCGGGCGGTGATCCAGGTCTGCACCATCAGCATCGCGGCCAGCATGAAGCCCGGCAGAATGGCGCCAGCGAAAAGCTGGCCGATCGAGACATTGGTGACAAAGCCGAACAGGATCAGCCCGATCCCCGGCGGGATCATCGGTGCGATCAGCGACGTGACCGCCGTCAGCGCTACCGAATAGCCACGCGGATAGCCGCGACGGGTCATTTCCGGCACCATGATCTTCGCCTGCATTGCCGCATCGCCATTTGACGACCCGGACATACCCGCCAGCAAAGTGGAAAGCGCCACATTGGTCAGGGCTATCCGACCCCAGAATTTCCGGGTCAGTACACTGGCAAAAGCCATCACACGCCGGCTGATCCCGGAAATATTCATCAGCTCGCCGGTGAGGATGAACAGCGGCACAGCAATCAGCGGAAAGCTCTGGGTGCCGACCACCAGCCTCTGGGCAAAGATCATGTCGAGGATCGACGGCTCGAACAGCACATAGACCAGCGACATCATGATCAGGATCATCCCGACCGGAACCCCCAGCAAAAGCAGGGCGACAAAGAGAACGCCAATAATTGCAAGCATGGTCAGGCCTTTCTCGCAGGCGACAGCAGCAGACGGGCAAGGCGGATCACATAGGCGGTGGCCAGCAAGCCGAACCCGACCGGCAAAGCGGCATAAAGCCAGCGGGTCGAGATCCTGAGCGAGGGGATCTGGGTGCCGGTGCGCTCGACCAGGGCGATGCCAATGCGGCAGAGATAGCAGGCTGCCGCCAGCAAGAGCGCATAGCGTATAAACACCACCATCCGGTGCAGGCGCGGGGGCAGCATATCAGTGATGTCGATGCCCATATGCGCGCCGTCGCGCTCGGCCATCACAAGGCCCAGAAAGATCAGCCAGGCGAAAAGCAGGGTTGAGACGTCAAAGGAGGAGACCAGCGCAAGGTTAAACCCATAGCGCATCACAACGGCGATAAACACGATCCCCACGATGGAAATCAGAATGAGAATGGCAAAGATCGCGATGATGCGGACAAGTCCGCTCTCAAAGCGATCCAGCCAGGAGGCGGCTGCGCTTGCTGTCGTCATGACTTGTCCTTTGGAAGACGCGGGCGAAAGGCGGATCAGGCGCCGGCCGGAGTGCCGGCCTTATGCCCTGATGTTGCTATTCCGCGTCGAGAATGGCGCGCGCGCGATCATACAGACCCGGGGTCCATTCGGGAAAAGAAGCGGCGATCAGGCCTGCACGTTCAGCAAAGGCGGCGCGGTCTACATCGGCGATAATGGTCATCCCATTGGCGCGCAGTTCTTCGATGCCGGTTTCATAACTGGCAATCGAGGCCGCCGACATGGCGGCACAGGCCGCGGCGGTCTCGGTCTGCAGCACCTCCTGGCTGGCGGGGCTGAGCGCGTCGAATTGCGACGCGCTGATCACCAGCGGCACGATATCCTGAATGTGATTGGTCTGGATCAGATAGCGCGCATGTTCGTAATGTCGCTGATCCAGGATTGATAAAGGCGGCGCCTCGGCGGCGTCGATCACGCCCTGCGCCAGTGCGGAATAGACCTCGGGCCAGGGGATCGGGGTCGGCGCGCCGCCCATCACCTGTTCCACCATCTGGGTATAGATCGTGACCGGCTGCACCCGGATCGACATATCCTTGCTGTCGGCCGGGCCGCGTACTTCGCGATTACGTGTGTAAAGATCCCGGGTGCCGTAATGCAGGTAACACATCACCCGCAGATTGCTTTGCAGAACACCTTCATTCAGCCCGGCGACGAGGTCCGATCCCACCAGGCGTTCGACATCCCCGATCCCGCCATACATGAACGGATAGACGAGGATCGAGAAATCCGGGAGGTAATCAGCCAGATTTCCGGCTTGGACCTGGCCCATCAGATCGGCTCCGAACGACATTTGTTCGACGATCTGGCTGCTCTCACCCAACTGGCCCGAGGGGAAGACTTCAATCCGAACCTCACCGCCGCTGCGCTCATGCACACGCTCTGCCAAAGCAAGCGCCTCACTGTGCACGAAATGCGTCTGACCATTCATATGGGCAAAGCGGATCACAGTTTCTGACTGAGCCGCCGCTCCGGCCATGCAAAGGGCAAGTGCCCCCATCCCTGCTGCTTTCATCTTCAGTTCCTCCCCGAACATGGATGATTCTGCGAGCAACCTATTGCTTATTGCGCCCAATGTGCAATAAGCAATTGTGCTGAAATGAACTGAGCGCCGCGCGCCGAATTGAGGGAAGCAATGGCTAGGGACGATGTCGCCTCGCTGTCACGACAGGTTCATGCAGGTTTGCGCGATCTGATCCTCAATGGCAGCCTGCCTGCCGGAGAACGGCTCGTGGAATTACAGCTGACCCGCACTTTCGGCGTCAGTCGCTCGCCTGTCCGCCAGGCCCTGGAACAGCTGGAAGCCGATGGGCTGGTGACATCTCTGGGACGAAAGGGGTTCTTTGTGGCGGGGCAGGCGGGCGAGGCCATGACGCCGAACCCGGTGCCGCTTGACCGTGTTTGCCTCGACCAGTCCCGGCAATGGGAACGGATCTATGCCGAGGTAGAACAGGCCGTTCTGGCTGCGGTGTTGCGCCAGCAAGTGCGGATCAATGAGTTGCGCCTGGCCGAGC
Organism: Rhodobacter sp. 24-YEA-8; assembly: GCF_900105075.1. Taxonomy (NCBI): domain Bacteria; kingdom Pseudomonadati; phylum Pseudomonadota; class Alphaproteobacteria; order Rhodobacterales; genus Rhodobacter; species Rhodobacter sp. 24-YEA-8. The sequence continues at coordinate 166,786 of NZ_FNSK01000003.1, read as the reverse complement.
ATTTCGATGTCAGCCGCAGCGTGACGCGGGATGTGCTGGCGCGCATGCATGCGGTCGGCCTGATCGACAAATCCCGCTCAGGCACCTGGATCGCCGAACATGTCACGCCGCGCCGGGTCCGGGATCTGTATGATCTTAGGGCCTTGCTTGAGCCAGCGGCGCTTGAACTGGCCGCCCCCCTTCTGCGGCCTGCCGCGATCAGCGAGGCCCGCAGCAGGATCGCGGATCTGCTGCAGAAAGAAAGCGTCGACAGCGCTAGCTTTGACCGGATCGAACGCGATCTGCATGTCGATCTTTTGGGTGCTTGCCCTAATCAAGCGATTGTCCGGGCGCTGGAGCGCACCCACATTCTCTTCGCGCCGACCCGGCACCTATTTGACCCGGTTCTTAGTATCCCGATGGATCAGATCGGCGATGCTCTTCACGAACATCTTGAAATTCTTGAACTTCTTTCCCTCGGCGAAACGGCCCTGGCAGCAAGGCAGCTTCATGGCCACCTGACCGGCGCCGTGGAGCGCTGGCTAGGGCGGTTCGAGAAGGAGTTACCCCGTATTGGATCTGCCATTCCTCCTTATCTTAGCTAGGTTCAGGTAACTCTCGAACCTCCCTGCCGGGTCCCAGACCTTATTTTCTTCAAGCCACCGTCAACCCGGACAGTTTGAGCGATTTCGACAAATTTCCGCAGGTCTTGCAAGAGCTGCTGGTTTACGTCGTCCAGGCTTTGACGACGGATTGAGAAGTCCTCCTGACGGCACTTACATGCCGAAAGGCCGCGAAATCCTTGATCTCCCGGATGTGCGACTTCTGTGCCTTGTCGCCCATTCCGCGGACGCTCCTCATCTCGAAATGCTGCGCCACGTGCCGAATGGCGGCTTCGGCGAACGCCGCGGCAAAGCATCGGCGGGGTTCGACCGGCGGCTAAGGGGCGGCCAGCAGAAAACCCACCGACCGGCTGAGCACTACAATTCTATCCCCTCAGACAGCGTCAGCGCGTCATCAAGATCGACGCCGAGATATCGGACAGTGCTGTCCATCTTCGTGTGACCAAGCAAAAGCTGCACGGCCCGCAGGTTGCTGGTTTTCTTGTAGATCTGCGCAACCTTCGTTCGGCGCATCGAGTGGGTTCCGTAAGCGCTCGGCTCAAGCCTGTTGATTTGCACTCGGAACTGACCCGGGTTTGGAGTGAACCCCATCGGCTGGACCACGAAGGTCCTTCCAACTAAGCCGCCTGCTGGGCGATTAGCGTTTCGAATTCCTCTGGCGGACGGTAGCCGAGGGCAGAGTGCAGTCTTCGGGTATTGTATATTTGTTCGATGAAGATCGGCAATCGCTGGGCGACGTCGGTGAAGGTCTCGTAACCTGCGCGATAGACCTCCTCGACCTTCAGCGTCTTCATGAAGCTCTCCGCCTGAGCATTGTGGTAGGGATTGCCGACGCTGCTCATTGATCCGCGCAGACCGGCAGCCTCCAGCGCTTCGCGATAGAGTTGAGACGCGTATTGGGCGCCGCGGTCCGTATGGTGAATGCAGCCGGGCGGCGGCCGCCTGCTTGCGACAGCGGATTCCAGCGCCGCCAGGGCGAGCGGCGTGTCCAGGCGCTGCGACAGGGCGTAACCCACAACCTTCCGGCTGCAGGCATCGAGGATGACCGCGAGGTAGCAAAAGCCCTGCGTGACGCGAATGTAGGTGAAGTCCGCGACCCAAACCTGATCGAGGCAGCGTGGGATAGTGTTGCGATAGAGGTTCGGGTAGATCGGGTTGTCATGCCGACTGTCCGTGGTGCGCACGTAGCGCTTTCGCGGTCTGATCCCGAGCCCCGCCAACCGCATGATCCGCGCCACTTTCTTGTGGTTCACCACAAGTCCGCGGCGACGCAGCTCATGCGTCACCCGCCTGTAGCCGTAGACGGGGAACTCGTCCTGGATGTCTTCGACGATAGCGGTGATCTCGGCATCGGTGAGCCCAGCTTCCGAAGTCGTCGGGCGGTAGTAGAGCGTGCTCCGCGGCAGGTTCATAGCTTTGCACCCCCGTCTGACAGAGCACCCCCCGGGCCGGTGACGATGGAGGATCTCCCGCTGCTGGCACCGTGTGGCGGGCGCGATGTTTTTTTGACAAGATCCAGCTCCATCGTCAGTTGTCCGACCTTGCGCTCCAGCGCCGCGATCTTCGCCTCGTATTCGGCAATGACGCTCGCCTCGGCCTCTTCGCTGGTCAGCTCTCCCCGGTCGAACTGCGTCAGCCACATGTGGATGAGGTTGGCCGAGATATGATGCGTGCGCTGCGCGTCGCGCCGACCGATCACCCCGGCGCGGATATCCTGGCACAGCTGCAGCTTGAACGGCGCCGAATGTCGCCGGTAGGGACCGCGTGATGACATGAGCCTTCTCCCATTAAGGCCAGCTCAGCGTATCAGTTCTTCAGGCTCCCGTGGTCCAGCCGATGGGGTTCACTCCAAACCCGGGTCAGTTCCGAGTGCAAATCAACACCGGGATCAGAAACCGCCTCCCCGGAAATACTGGACAGGTGATTTTAACTATGCGTATAGTTCGAACATTCATAATTAATAAAACATTCCTCAACAGGGAAACATCATGCTCAATCGTCGTTCCTTCCTGGCCAGCACCGCTGGCGCAGGCGCTCTTCTTGCATCCCCTGCGCTACTGCGCCCTGCTTTCGCGGCCGAAACGCTCAAGGTCGGTATCCCGGTTCCGATCTCTGGCCCGAATGCGGCCAATGGCAAATTTGCCTCGATGGGAGCGATCATCGCCGCCGAAGAGGCCGCCGCGAAATACGGTCGCGCGGTTGCTACCCTCGACCTTGATACCGAGGGCAAGCCTGCCACCGCCGTGCGCAAGGTCCAGGATGCGATTGAGCGTGACAGCGTGAAACTCTTCGCGGGCGGCATCCTCTCTTCGGAATCCCTTGCCATGGGCAAGGAATGCGAAAAGGGCGGGGCGAATTTTATCACCACCGCCGGTGCGGATGAAATCACCGGTTCGGATTGCAACAAGGCCACCTTCCGCTGGTCGGTGCCGACCTTTGGCGCGGTGAACCAGTCGATCCGCCCGATCATCGATGCGCTGCCCGAGGCGAAGCGCTGGTATACGATCACGCCGCAATATGTCTTTGGTGAGGGTCTTTTGCAGGCCACCCGCGACGTGCTGGAGGAGAAGGGCCTTGATCTGGTTGGCAACAGCTATCACTCGCTGACCGAAAAGGAATTCTCCGGCTATCTGACCAATGCAATGGCCGAGCGTCCCGATGTGCTGCTGATCCTGAATTTCGGCGCACAATGCGCGGATACGCTGCGCCAAGCAGTGTCATTCGGGATGAAGGAGCGCATGATCATCGTGGTTGCCTGGGCTTCGGGTCTGGAACAGTTCGAGGCGCTTGGTGCCGATCTCTGCGAAGGCATCTATTTCGGGGCTCAATACTGGCACACGGTAGATGCAGGCATTAACCCTGATCTAGTGAAGCTGACCCAGGCGAAGTACGGCATCAATCCGAACTACTCGCTCGCGGGATCCTACATCTGCACGAAGCTGATGATAGATGCGGCGCAGACCGCTGGTTCGGATGACCCGGAGGCCGTGCGCGCTGCGCTTCAGGGGCTGGCCTATCAGGGCCTGACCGGCGAAGAGAGCATCCGCGCCGATGACCATCAGGTTTTGAAAAACTACTATCTGCTCAAGGCGCGCGCCAAAGCGGATATGGCCGACAAGGATGATTTCGCAGAGATCATCTCGTCGGGGCAGAGCTTCCTCAGCGCGGAAGCCGCTGGCTGCAAACTCGGCTGATAACGGGGCAGGGCGGGGCGTAACAGGCCCGCCTTTGCCACTGCGCCAACAGGAGATCCCTCGGTGACTTATCTATTCCAGATGCTGAACGGCATCGGGCTTGGCATGCTTTACTTTCTGCTTGCCGTGGGCCTGACCATCATCTTCGGCCTGCTGCAATTCGTGAACTTCGCCCATGGCGCATTCTATTTGCTGGGCGCCTATCTGACCTATGACTTTGTCGAGCGCGGAATGAATTTCTGGCTCGCGATGCTGCTGGCGGCTGTGATTGTCGCCATCGTGGCCGGGGCGGTCGAGGCGATACTGCTCAGGCGAATATATAAGTTACCCCATACCTTCCATATCCTCGTGACGGTGGGGATCGCGCTTTTCATCCAGGAGATGGTGATCATTCTCTGGGGTCCGCTGGGGGGCAGCGTTGCCGCACCAGACGGGCTGAACGGCGTCGTGATCATGGGGGATTTCATCTATCCGAAATACCGCCTCTTCACGATTGCCTTTACCGCCGTGCTGGCCATTTCTCTTTACTGGGCGCTGGAGCGGACCCGTCTGGGGGCCGTGGTGCGCGCGGGGTCAGAATCCGCCGACAACATGGCGCTGCTTGGCTATAACACGCTGAAAATCAACACGCTGGTCTTTGCGGCCGGGGCCGGGCTTGCCGGGCTTGCCGGTGCACTGGTCTCGCCGATCCGGGGGGTGGAGCCCTTCATGGGGATCGAGGCACTGTCGATTGCCTTTGTTGTCGTGGTGATCGGTGGCATGGGGTCTTACACCGGGGCGCTGGTTGCGGGGATCCTTGTCGGCGTGGTGCAAAGCCTGATGGCGACGATCTGGCCCGAGGGCGCGCGTCTGATGATTTATCTCGGTATGGCGGCGGTCATTGTGATGATGCCCCGCGGCCTGTTCGGGAGGGCATGAGATGCTTCTGATCAACCGACCCTATGTACAGTTCGGTCTTGCACTGGTGACTGTGCTGGCGCTGCCGTTGTTCCTTGGCTCTGGCATCCTTGCCTCCGAGATCCTGATCTATGCGCTGATAGCGGCGGCCTGTAACCTTCTTCTCGGCTATACCGGGCTCTTGTCCTTCGGACAGGGCATCTTTTTCGGCGTCGGCAGCTATGTCGCCGGGATTTTCCTGACCCGCTACGGCGTGCCGGTCTGGGCGGTGCTGATCATGGCGACGCTTCTCGGCGCGCTGATTGCGACCGTGGTGGGCTGGCTCTCGATCCGCCGCCAGGGCGTCTATTTCGTGATGCTGACGCTTGCGTTCTCGCAGCTGTTTTACTTCCTAGCTTATACCTTCGCTGACATCACAGGCGGCGATAACGGGCTGATGGATGTGCCGCGCCCAGAGGTTTTCGGCAGCCCGCTGAACTCGGCCTGGAGCTTTTACGTCTTCGTCGCGGTGTCGTTCCTTGTGCTCTTCGCGCTGATGCTGCGGGCCACGCAATCGACCTTTGGCCGCACGCTGATTGCTGTGCGCGACAATGAGGAACGCGCGGCGGCGATTGGCTTCCCGGTCAAGGCTTTCAAGACGGCGGCTTTCGCGATCTCCGGCGCGGTGACCGCCTATGCGGGCGCGTTGAAAGCGATGCTGATCGGGGTCGCGCCGCTGGCAAATATCGAGCACCACACCTCCGAGATGATCCTGATCATGACGATCATCGGCGGCTCTACGAGCCTCTTTGCCTCGGTATTGGGGGCTGCGGCCTATATGCTGCTCGCTGACTGGCTGTCGCAGATCTGGCCGCGCTGGCTGCTTCTTCTGGGTCTCGCGCTCATGGTGGTGGCGCTGTTCCTGCAGAAAGGTCTCTGGGGGCTGGTGGAAAAACTGTGGGTCCTGGCGACCGGCGCGAAGAAGGGGGGCTGAGATATGACCACATCCGACATCGCCCTGTCGACCAGGGGCCTCGGCGTCACCTATGGCAAGTTCGTGGCGCTGGCCGATATGGATCTCGATATCCGCCGCAATACGGTTCATTCGATTATCGGCCCGAATGGCGCGGGCAAGACCACGATGTTTCACGCGCTGACCGGGCGGGTGCCGCCCTCAGGGGGCACGATCACCCTGAACGGGACCGACATCACCCGCGTTCGCGATGATGAACGGGTGCGCCACGGCATCGCGCGGTCTTTCCAGGTGACAAGCCTGTTCCCGACCCTGCCGGTTGCGGAAAATCTGCGGCTGGCGGCCCAGGGCAAGACGCCCTGGCAGGCGCTTGCACCCTGGCGCAGTGCAGAAAGCAACAAACCGGCGCTGGAAACGGCGGATCGGGTGATGGAGCGGCTGCGTCTGACCCATGTTGCCTCCCGCCCGGCGGGAGAACTGAGCCACGGGCAGCAAAGACGACTTGAGGTTGGTATGGCGATGGCCTCGCACCCGTCGGTCATCCTGATGGATGAGCCGACTTCGGGGATGGGCGTCGAGGATATCGAGGAGATGAAGGCGCTGATCCGCGACCTTGGCCGTGACCATACCGTCCTGTTTATCGAACATAATATGGGGATCGTGATGAATATTTCCGACACGATCACCGTCATGCGGCTGGGGCGGAAGCTGGTTGAAGGCAGCCCGGCAGCGGTGCGTGCCGACCCCGAAGTTCAGCGCGCCTATCTGGGCAATATGATCACCGGAGATATCGCATGAGCGCGCTTCTCGAGGTGGAGAACCTCCACAGCTATTACGGCAAAAGCCATATCCTCCAGGGCGTGTCACTTTCTGTGAATGAAGGCGAGGTGGTGACGCTTCTGGGCCGCAATGGCGCGGGTAAATCGACCACGCTGAAAAGCATCGCCGGTGCCGTGACGCCGGGGAAGGGCCGGGTCTGCCTTGGCGGGCGCGATATTGCGGGCCAGCCTGCCTATCGCATCGCACAGGCGGGCGTCTGCCTCGTACCCGAGAACCGGGGGATTTTCTCGCTGCTGACGGTCGAGGAAAACCTGAAGATCGCCTGTCGCAAGGGGGCCGCCTGGTCGATCGCGGATATCTACACGATCTTTCCGCGCCTTGAGGAACGCAAGCGCAATGGCGGTGGCCAGCTTTCTGGCGGCGAGCAGCAGATGCTGTCGATTGCCCGCGCGCTGCTGACCGGACCACGGCTTCTGATGCTGGATGAACCGGTCGAAGGTCTTGCCCCGGTGATCGTCGACGAGATCGTGGCGCAGATCCACAAGATCGCGGCGGCCGGGGTTTCGATTCTGCTGGTCGAGCAGAACCTTGCCGTCTGCACCGCGCTGGCAAGCCGACACAATATCATCGAGCTGGGGCGCATCGTCTATCAGGCCTCCGGGCCGGATTTCATCGCCGACAGCGATGCGCGCGACAGATACCTTGGCGTAAAGGCCTGACAATAAATGAGTAACCTGAATATCAATGGCGAACGACTCTGGCAGAGCCTGATGGAGACCGCGCTGGTCGGCGGCACACCCGATGGCGGCATCGCGCGACTGACGCTTGGTGCGGATGATGCGAGGATCCGGCAATGGCTCGCGGATCAGACCGCCGCGCTCGGGATGGAGCTGGTGGTTGACGAGGTCGGGAATATGTTCGCGACCCTGCCGGGGAGGAACCCCGACCTCGCGCCGATTGCTATGGGCAGCCATCTCGATACCCAGCCGACGGGCGGAAAATTCGACGGGGTGCTGGGGGTGCTTGGTGGGCTGGAAGTGTTGCGTACGCTGAAGGACGCGGGCTTCCGGACAGAAGCCCCGCTGATGCTGGTGAACTGGACCAATGAGGAAGGGTCGCGCTTTTCGCCGGCGATGCTGGGCTCGGGCGTCTGGGCCGGGGTCTATTCCCGTGCGGATGCCGATGCACGTCAGGATGCGAATGGCGAGAGTTTTGGCTCGGCGCTTGACCAGATCGGCTGGCGCGGCGAGGCGAAAGCCGGATCGCAGACTTTCGCAGCAATGTTCGAACTGCATATCGAACAGGGTCCGATCCTTGAGGCCGAGGGCAAGGAGATCGGTATTGTCACCGGGGTTCAGGGTCTAAGATGGTTCGAGGCGCGGCTGACGGGGCGTGCGGCCCATACCGGATCAACGCCGATGTCGATGCGCAAAAATGCGCTGCTGGGTGCTGCGCAGGTGACCCTTGCCGTGGATGCCATAGGCCACGCCCATGCGCCCAACGCGGTCGCAACGGTTGGTTTCCTGGAGGTTTCGCCCAATTCCAACAACGTGATCCCCGGCGAGGTGAATTTCACCGTCGATCTGCGTCACCCGGATGATGCGGTGCTGGAGGCGATGGAGGCCGAGCTGCGCGCGGCCTTTACCGGGGCCGCAGCTACGATTGGGCTGCTGGCGGATCTGCGCCGCATCTCGAAAGTGGATGCGGTCAGGTTCGACGCCGATTGCATCGCCTCGGTCAGGGCCGGGGTGGCTCGCTCGAGGATCTCCTCGCGCGAGATCATTTCGGGCGCCGGCCATGACGCGGTGCATACGGCGGCTGTCGCGCCAACGGTGATGATCTTCGTGCCGTCGGAAGGGGGCCTGAGCCATAATCCGGCGGAATCCACCTCCCAGGCCGAATGTGCGGCGGGGGTGCAGGTGCTGCTTGATGCGGTGCTGGCACATGACCGGCTGCTCGCGGATTGCCGCAAGGCCTGAATGCTCTGCCCGGGCAGGCATCAGCCCCGCCCGGGATTTTCCCATTAAAGACAGACCTATGCGTATCGTCATCGCCCGCCAGAACCACGAGACCAATACATTCTCGCCCGTGCCGACCCCGCTTGCGGCCTTTCGCCCGCTTTATGGTGATGCCGCTCTGGCCGAAGCGGAGGGGATGAAGACCGCGCTCGGCGCGTTTCATGCCTGGGGGAAGAAGCAGGGCGCAGAAATTTCCTGCCCGCTGATCGCTCACGCCTGGCCAAGCGCACCGGTCGAGGATGATGCGTTTGAGCACATGGCCGAAGTCATCCTTGCCGATGTCGCGAAGGGCTGTGATGTCATCCTGCTCGATTTGCACGGCGCGATGGTCACACGCAGCCATGATGATGGCGAAGGCGAGTTGCTGGCGCGCGTCAGGGCGGCTGCGCCGGGCGTGCCGATCGGTGTGGCCCTTGATCTTCACGGCAATATCACGCCGCAGATGGTGAAAAACTGCGATGTGATTGCAGGGTTCAAGACCTATCCGCATATCGATATGTACGAGACCGGCGAACTGGTCTGTAAGATGGTGGACCAGATGCAGACGGGTCTGCGCCCGGTCATGGCACGCGTGCAGCCACCGCTTCTGGGTCATACATTGCCGATGAACACGACCGCGCCCGGTGCGATGCTGGATGTGATCAACCTTGCCCGCGCCACGGAGGCGCGCGAGGGCGTACTCGCTGTGACGGTATTTGGCGGCTTTCCGGCGGCGGATCTTTACGAGGCCGGGGCGAGCGTGGTCGCGGTGACGACCCCCGATCTTGACCCTGAGGTGGTGGCGCATGAGATTGCCCGCGCGATCTGGGATCGCCGGGACGAATTTCTGTATGATCAGAAGCCGCTTGAACAGTCGATTGCGGCCGCCAGGGCGGCGGCGCATGGGCCTGGGCAGGGGCCTGTCCTCATGCTTGACCACGGCGACAACTGTATGTCGGGCGGTACCTGCGAGAATATGGATGTGCTTGAGGCGGCACTTGCAGCGGGGCTCAGTGATATTCTGACCGGCCCGGTGGCCGATCCCGAGGCGGTTGAGGCCGCTTTTGCCGCAGGTGTTGGTACAGAGGTGTCGATAGATGTCGGCAACAAGATCCCGGCGGAGGGCTTTGCCGCGCCGCGCCCGCCCTTGTCGCTGAAGGGCAAGGTGCTGGCGCTTGGTTCGGGAGATTACAGGATCACCGGACCAATCTACACCGGGATGGAGTGCAGCATGGGCCGTTCTGCGGTGATTGACACCGGCGCGGCCCAGGTGCTGATTTCGTCGCAGACGCATGAACCCTGGGATGAGGCGGTTTTCACCACACTCGGCCTTGATCCGCGCCGCGCCCAATATTTGCTCCTCAAGTCGCGAATGTATTGCCGCCCGGTCTTCGAGCCATTAGCGAAAGCGGTGGTGGAATGTGCCGGAGGCGGGGTGACCGGCTCCGATTACAGCCTTTTCCCATACAGCAAACTACGGCGTCCGATTTGTCCTTTGGATCCGGGCGTCGAATGGGAGTAGCAAATGTCGTCAGATCAGGGCCCGGCGGATCATGAAGCGGGCACACGCATCGTTCTTCCCCCGGCACGCCCGATGCGGCGGATCAAGCTCTCGGATCAGGTGGCGGAAGAGTTGCGCCGCTGGATCGCACGGGAGAACCTTGGCCCCAGGGACCGGCTGCCCCCAGAAAAGGTGCTGATGCAGCATTTCGGCTGTTCCAAGGGCACGATCCGCGAGGCGCTGAAAGCCCTGGAGGTTGAGGGCCTTCTGATCATGCAGTCGGGTGCAAATGGTGGGCCGGAAATCCAGGCGACCTCGACGCTGGTCGTGATCCAGCAGATGCGGCAGTATTTCCATTTCCAGCATCTCGATTTTAAGGATGTCTACGAGGTGCGCCGCAAGCTGGAAGTGATGCTTGCCGATCACGTCGTCGGGCGGCTGAATCAGGACCACTTTACCCGGTTGCAGGAAAATATCGACATCTGCCAACGGGCCGTGCGCGATGATGACCGCGAATCCGGTCGCGTGGTTGAGGTGAAATTCCACGATATCCTTGCCGAGGCCTGCGACAATTCAATCCTTGATCTGATGTGCCGTTTTCTCAATGTGATGGTGCGCGATCTGGTGTTGCGCCGCACCGACAGCCTGCGTGAACACTCGACGTTCGGGCAGCAGAATATTGATGCACATATCGAGCTGCTGGCGGCCTTCCGCCGCGAAGATCGCGCTGCGGTGCGGGAAATCATGGAGCGCCACATGCATTGCGCCGAATGCTCGATGCAGGATCTGGACGCGACCTTCCACCTGGATCTCCTGAGCCGTCAGTAGGACTGACCGCCCCTGCCAGATCCAGACACTCCGGCGCGAGCTCAGGTTGCGACGATGATCCTTTCTCCCGCGGGCCACCTCACTCCGGGCTCAAAGTTGCTTCGCCACATAGGAGCAGACACGATAAGAATAAGCGGCTTTAACGATCGCATATCGTAGGAATGATCCGGGAGCAGGAAGAAAGTATTGGCCGGCCGTTTCGTCCCTCATAGCGGCGATCATGGCCGAGACTTTTCTGCGGCACCATTCGAACGTCAGCATTCAAGAATGCCGCCACGCAGCATTGGCCGGGGCGGACCGTCGGCAAAGGGCCGCCTATTCCTGATCTATCGTCGCCATGTCTCCTCAAAATCCCCTTCGTGAACTTCCCCTGATTCCCAAATCTCCCCTGTTAAACCTCTCCTGAATGATCCGGAATCTCCCCTCCCTTCACATCGTGATCATCAAGTTCCCCAATCCGATATTTCCATCCTGATATATCTCCCCGCCCATTGGTGGTATTTCCCAAATCAATCTCAAATTCATCTTGTTAACCCTGGGGAGCGGCGGCCCGGTATGATCCGTTCGGCAACCGCCAGCTGCAGGGCAATGGGCGGATGTTCTGCAACGATGTGCTCACACTCCACGACACGCTGACGATCCGTTTCGACCCAGCGATCAAATGGGCTTCCGGGCCGCGGGGGCATGCGTCGCGGATGACCGCTCCGGCTCAGTCGGATCCGGTGTCGTGTGAGGGGCGCCCGACGTCTGCAGAACCGGCTCCAGCGCTTTGCACGCCCCTCAGCACCTCACCGAAACAGATCTGATCGAGCCAGTGTCGCAGCGCAGCACCGTTCAGCTCGCGCGCCTCCTGCAGGGCGCGGGCCATTTGCGTCAGGAGCTCGCGGTGGGCGGTGAGAATCTGCAGGGCGCGGCCCTGGCCCTCGGCCAGCCGCTGTGCCACCCGGGCGCGGCGCAGCGGGTCGGCCAGCAAAATGTGAGCCGGGGCGTCTGTCCAGACCGCACCCTCCCCTCCCAGACCGAAACGGGTGTCGATCATCAGCGCAATCCGGGTCGCGATTGCGAGATCGGAGGCCGGATCCCCTCCGGCACCGACTGAGATCGTGCCGATCAGCAGATGCTCGGCCGCGCGCCCGGCCATGGAGCAGGCGATCTCATCGAGCAGATCACAGAGCAGGTGATTTGTCTTAGCCGACAGCCGATGCGTCTCGCCGCCATCCGCCAGGATCACCAGTCGTTGCGGCACGCCGCGCAGCAAGGCGGCCGCGACAATGGCATGGCCGCATTCGTGGACGGCGGTGCGGGCATCACTGGCGGCCTGTGCGGGGTCAGCGGGCGCGATCCCGAGATGGCCGAGGATTTGCCCGGCATCGAGGCTTTGGCCCGCCGCCCGGGCGTCCGACCTCGCGGCGCGGATAGCAGCATCGATGGCGGCGGCACTGGTGCCCACGATCCGACGGGCCAGGGCCGCAATGTCGATCCGCCCCGCATCGCTGGCCAGATGTTGGCGCAACATGCCGGTGATTGCGGCCATATCGGGCAGGGGCATAGAGATCTTGAGGTCGAAGCGCCCAGGCCTCAGCACCGCCTGGTCAATGCGGCCAGGGTCATTGCAGGTGCCGATCACGATCACCCCGGGGTTCCGTGACAGCCCGTCGAGCTCGGACAGGAAGGCGTTAATCACCTGCGTGCGGTAACTGATCCCATGCAGATCGCCATTGTTACGCGAGCCCACCGCGTCAATCTCGTCGATCAAAAGCAAGCACGGCGCCGCCCGCCGCGCCCTGGAAAAGGCCTGGCGCATCTCGCGCAACATGTCGCCGAGATGCCCCGCTGACTGCCATTGCGCAAAATTTGCCTCGATTATCCGGACCCCGGCCGTGTTGCCCATGGCCCTTGCAAGCCAGCTCTTGCCGGTGCCCGGTGGACCGTAGAGCAGCAATGAATGCGAGAGCTCGCCCCAGTCGATCTCTCCGGCCTGCCAGAGGTTTATATCTGACGCCAGACGCTGAGCGGCGCGCAGGGCCGGGCTATCGCCGGTTATCGCATCGAGGTCCGGGGCGGCCGGCTCGCGCTGTGGCGCATTCGGCCGCAGAGCGGCAGTGCGCTCGGCCAGCCGCCGCGCGACCGCATACGCATCTGGTTCGCGCAGGGCAAGGCGCAGCGTGGTCCAGCTCAACCTTGCGAGATCGTGGCTTTCCGGCAGCAGGCCAGGTAGCGTCGCAGGCGAAAATCTCTGCTGCGCGCCATGGCTATGGTGCAAACCGGCAATCAGGATCTCTCGACTGATCGGGGCGAGGGGGCGGTCGCATTCGATCTCTGCGGTGAGTGTCGGCGGCAGATGGATCCCGTCAATCAGCAGGATCAGGATCGGCAGCCCGGCATCGATCGCCTCGTCGATATACTGCATCTGGCGGCGACGCACCTGGGGCTGGTCGCCCGAAATCTCCGAGGTCCTGGCGGCGACGGTGGCCAGCACATTCGTTACGGGGGGAAGGGACAGCATATCCTCCTCCAGGCGCCAGCGAGGAGGCAAGAGGCCGGCGGGCAGCACCCGCAGCAAAACATCGATCTCCGCCGGGGCAAGCCCGTGCAATACAGTGAGGCTGCCAGGGGCGAGCATGGCATCGAAGGCCTCCTGCGTGCCAAATGTCGCGGCCAGGCGCAGGGTGCAGAACAGATCACGCATCGGGATCGGGGGCAGGATCGGGGAGACGTCTTGCAGGGCTTTGGCCTGCCTGGGGGCCGCCCGTGCCTTTGCGCCCTTGCCCGTTGCAAGGGAGCTGTGGCCCTGCCGGTCGCTTTGCGCCTGCGTCTGTGTCACCCGTTGTGCAGGCAATCGCGTGTTGCTTCGTTGTGGGGCAGAACTCTCGGCTTGACCGCGGGTAACATCGGCGATGGAAACGCCAGTCCTGAGCCGGGTCAGGAAGCTCTCGGCCAGGGGCAACCAGATTGGATCGGGTGGATTTGTAGCGGGCATGGAGCGTTGGTCCTTTGCGAAAGGGCTGGCGCATCCAGGTGGGATGGCACCGAAACGGGCAGGTCCAGGGCACTGGAGCCAGGGTCATGGAGGGATGGGTGCCGGGGCTTGTGCGGAGCCTGCGCCCTCAGCCGGCTGAACCCTGCCGCCCGACCTCATCGAGCAGGCGCATGATCTCGGGCGTGAGGGAGGCCTCATAAACCTCGGATCGCACCCGGATCTGCCGCTGGTAATGTGCAGGGTCCACAACATCTGTCGGATGGCGGCGGCGCAGATGCGCATGCAACCGTTTCTCGATCCGCACCGCGACATGACCGCTGGCAACCGGCAGCCTGCGCAGGATGCTGCAAGGCATGTCGCGATCCTGCTGCAGCTGCCAGTTCAGGCGCGAGTCCGGGTCCCGGGCAAAGCCGAGTTTTACAACTTGCCTGCCGCTGGAGAGGGTGAAGGCCATTACATATATCCAGCTGGGGGCCGCCGCCCATCCGGGACCACATTCAGCACAGTCGAAGCGTCCAGTCTGCATGTTCTGCCGCGTGATGCTTTGGCGCGCGCCACAACAATGGCCATAAAGCCGGTAACCGGCACGTCCCTGCGGATCGGTTCCGATCAGGACCCAGCCCCGCAGAGCCGCCTTCTCCGCATCGGATTGCGCAAGGCAGATGGTGCAGCGCACCCCTGTTCGCCCCTGCCCGACACGCAGGATCAGTTCATGCTGCCGGCGCAGCTCATGTCCGCAGGGGGCACGATAGAAGCTGTAATGCGGATTGTCCGGGTCGCCGCGCAGCCAGACCAGACCTGCTTCCTGCGCTTCGGTGACGCGGCGGTCGGCCATGCAGCCCGGACAGGTCGGCTGTGCTGTGCGCAAGGTGTAAATCTTCGAGACATGGGTCTGTGCGCAGGTTTTGCATCGAAGTTCGAGGTGAAAGCGATCCTTGATGCGGGCGGTGATCGAGAACCCTTTCGCCTCGGCCAGCTGATGCCAGTCCTGCGGGATCTCGGTCGGCAAGGCAGACGGGGTGGCATCAGGCTCGGTGGTAACGACAGCTGCACTTACCCATGAAGCAGACGCCTCTCCGAGGGCAGGGGCATTCAGGGAAGGATCTGGCGGTCTTTTGGGCATAGAAAGAACTCTTTCAATTGGGGACATCCATTGCCGATGCTGAAGTGAGTGCCGGTTGTGGCCGATGCCGTGGGCACAGCTGCTCACCTGCGCGCGCTGGAACGGGCTGCTTTGGCTGCTGTGCGGATGATGTGGAGAACGGTCCGGACGCGCTTAGCCCGAAGGCTCGCCCTGCGCGTCTTCCTCAGGGTCGTTCGCGCTTCCGTGCAGAGTGGCAAGCGCACGCAGCTGCACGAGGCCCTGCGCCAGCAGACCGTCGATATCGGGATCAGGGGGTAAGGGCATGGCCGCCCCACCGATCCCCGGCAGCTCCAGAAGCTCACAGGCCTCACTGAACTCTGCGGCGCTCTCTGCGCCAAGGAGACAATCGGCGAGCAACGTCAGCCGCAGCATGGACTCATGAGCGAGGCTCCGCGCCGGGCTGCGACGGATCAGGGTGATCAGATGGGTGACTTCGGTCTGGGCCCGCTCGGCCTCGTCCAGCCTCGGGCGCATGGCGGAGGCCCAGATGCTTTCGCCCCCCTGGAGCGCCTGTTCACTGGCGATGTAATGGGACAGGGCGTCAAGGAACCTCCTGAAGAGGATCGGAATCTGGCCTGGTGGTCTGCCATCAGGCATTGCTTCAATCGCCGCAAGCGGCGTGATAGAGGTGGCGTCAGCCATCGTCGGTCTCCGTTGACGAGATCGGTTGTGGTCAGGGCATTGGTGAGGGTTGCCGCCCTTGCCAATGCCCGCCATTCATGACATTATGACTCCATAAAGTCAATCAGGATTTGTCATGACTGAACCCCGTAAATTTGGCAGGCCGTCCACGGACACCGAGGCGATCACCCTGCGTCTGCCCCGAGAAGCGATTCAGGTGATTGATGATCTGCGGCGCCAGGAGCCTGATCTGCCGACCCGGCCAGAGATGATCCGGCGGCTGCTGGATCCTATTCTCGGGCGCAACGGGTCCAATTGACAGCCTGATCCTTTGAGGGAACAGCGGGCGTTGCGGTCGCCATCCGCAGGCTCTCTGCTTTTGAAAAAGCCCCTGATTTTTGAAACCCATAACAAACAAGAAAACCAATTCCTCTTCAGGATCTTCCCGAAATCTTCCGGTTAATCCTTTATCATTTATAAGCAGATCCTCTCTGGAAAACCCTGTCCGTCAAATTAAAAAATCGGCAGATCTTTTTAGCAAAGTTGATGCGAGCCCGAAAAGGAAGTCCCGGTCAGTGGAGCCGGCACCCCCTTCGGAAGGCAGGTGGCAGGCAACCTTACTGCGGCCGGCATGTTGTTGTTTTATCGGCGGGCATCCGGGCGCGGTGCGGCTGGCACTGCGACAGCCGTGTCCGGTGCCACCCCTGCCCCACCCGACACGAATGCATGCCATAGCGCCCGGATGGCCAGATCATGCCGCCGTGCCCGGGGCAGCAGCTGGCGCATCTGCTCTGCCCAACGCTGGTCCTGGGGATCGCTGCCGCAGCACAACACGACCCCGCGCTGCCCGATCAGCTGCAAGAGGTGCAGCCCCATCCCGGGCTGCGGCAGCCGCCCCGTCGCGATGATCAGCGCCGAGGCCCCCTGCGGCATCAGCCGTGTCGAGACAGCGGCGAAGAGGTCCGGGACCAGCAGGCAGAGCGGCGCATCGCGGGGGCCGATCAAACCGATCCCGCGATAAGCCCCATCCTTAACGGAACCGGGTGGGATCTGCTCCTCCTGCGGAGTGGCTGCGGTGGTAGACAGCCTGTCAAATCCGATGATGCTACCATTGCGGCTGCGACGCGCCATCAGGGCCTCCGAACGTCCGTCGAACCTCAGATCTTCCCGGCAGTCCTGCAGGGCCAGGCGCATGGGTTCAGGAAGCGCCATCCCGGCGCCCTGCGCGATCGGTTGGCACCATATCTGCCGCACCGCCGTCAGATCGCGGGGCGGGTTGGAGCCCCCTTCACGCGCCCGACGCAGGAGGTGGCGGTAACGCCCGGTCTGCAGCCATTGTGCTTTGCGCCATTCTGCAATGTCGCGACGAATCTTGCCAAGCGGGCCGAGGATCGCCTTCAGCTCGGCCCGCCGAGGCGCCGCCCCCCTGTAGCGGGCGATGGCCGGCTGTGGCCTGGGCTCCTGCTCGGGGGCAAAGGCGAAGGGGCCAAACCTTGCTGTCAGCCTCGCCAGCCCCCAGGCCGCACCAAGGGCGCTGGCCGCCATCATCGACCCGTCGCTCTGATCGAGGATCCGGCCTCCGGACCGATGCCGCAGGTAGACCAGTTTTGCCCGCGCCAGCAGGCAGTGCAGGGCCTGCCAATCACTTGCCCGCTCAAGCCCGGCACAAAGCCGGCGTCTGATCTCCGCAGGGATCCGGTCGCGCAATGATGCGAGACCGGTGCGCTGCTCACACCCCCTCGTCCCCCGGCCATCCGGCCTCAGACCCATCTCACGATCCTGGACCTTGCCTCGCCAATGCGCCGCAGGCTTCGGCAGCAGTTTAACATGGCCATCCTGCACCACAGCGTCGAACCTGCCGCGATCCTCGCTCCATCCCATCTGCCGCTCGATCTCGCGACAGGCGCGCTCCATCCGTGCATAATCCTGTGAAAGTGACAGGGTCTTACCGCTGATCGGATGCACCCGGTTCAGCAGGATATGCACATGCGTGTTAATCCGGTCGCGGTGCACGCCGATCACCTGCTGGTGGCCCGCCGCGCCACATGCACGGTTCATCATCCGGGCCGCCTGGATCGCCTGAGCATCTGACACTTTGTCGGTCTCTGGCCAGGACAGGATGATGTGCTTCACGGGCTGCCGGACCCTTTCGTTCAGCCCTGCGGTCGTCTGCATCTGCGCCGCCGCATCCCGCCAATCGCCCGCAAGGTTCAGGGTCCCGGTGCTGCTCGCCTTGCTGCAGACATAACGGATGCGGGCCGCAAGGTCCCGCCTGGGGATTGTTGCGCCCGATCCCGTGCTGACAATCGTATCGCGGATGGATTTGGCGATCATAGCCCGTCCTCATCGCCTATGGTGCTTATTGCCAGCAGACCCTTCTGCAACTCGTGCATCCCGGCGGCGATCTCCTGCAGTGCCTGTGCAAGGTCGCCGGGGAGGCCGGGAGTCTGACTCCAGTTCTGCAGGCGGGCGGCCGCCTGGCCGAGGCACCCCGACGCCATACGGGTCGACCGCGGCACACTTCCGCATTCAGCCTGCATCAACTCTCGCGCCCAGCCTGACGCGCCGTGATATCCCTGTCGCCTGGCAGCCGTGCCGAAGGCTGCTTTCTCCTGCGGTGTCACCCGGATGCTGAGGGTCGCACCGCGAATGCGGCGCGACGAGCGGGGCTGACAATCACCCGCCCTGGCCATTGCCGCTCTCCCCCTGGCGGTCGGATGATACGGACGGCGGTGCGGGATTGCTCATTGGCCTTGCTATCGCCGGGTGCGAGATACCTTGTGGCATGGTGTGGTGCTGGCCTGTCGCGCATGCTGTGGGTGGTCCAGCGGTCGGACCTGCAATCCGGGACGCAACCGATCTGGCCGGCGGAGCAGGCGGCGCAACCGCCGGACGGGGCGTCCGTGCTGCCCGCCCGCCCGACCTTTTACCCTTGGCGAAAATGTCACGCAGATAATGGGCCAGAGTGCTCTCGCTGATCGCGATGCCGTTCTCGGTGAGGAGGTTCGCAATGTCCTTCCGGGTATACCCCCGCTCAATTGCTGTCATGATCACCGAGACGTTCTCCGAGACCGCCTGGTGGAGTGTCGGCGCTTCAACTGCCTTCTCGGGCAGAGACTGCAGCTTTGCCATGGCCTTTGCCACGCCGTCCCGCGTCAGGGCTGCAGGCCGTGCCATCGGGGCAACCGGTTTGTCTTCGTCTGTCGTTTTATACTGCATTCGTCAATTCCTCTTCTTTGTGGCGTTGCCTTTAAAACATCAGATGGAAATTCAAAAAAAGAAGAGGGAAAATTGAGCTTCTCACATTTGCGATTACATAAAACATAATTGATGCGGATTTACTTATTAATGATGATAACTGGGTCATCGAATACAGACGGATAATATGATGCACAATCTGTGCCGCCGTATCCCCACCTTCAAAAGAACCGCTGGCAGAGATTTGGCAATCCGGATTGCAATTTGATTTTGCAGGGTATGCGGACGGTAACACCGTCCCCTCGCGGCACGGACCGGACAACATGAGCTGCTGCCGGGTTCGTGGACGCGAAGATAAGATCGTGACCAAGGAACTGGAGTGCAGATATTGCGCGCGGAGCAGGAAAGTTGCGCCTTGGCTGTCCTGCCCCCTGCGGGGGGGCGTCAGCGTTCGTCTCCGGCCTGTCGATCGCCATCGAGGCCGCACTGGGGCGGGCCCGAACACGAAAGAATGGAGACAGACACCCATGGGCACGTCCATCAATAGCCAGGCTGCGTCAGAGCAGATAACAAGATGTTCAGTGCCCGACTAAATCTGCAATGTGTCCCTGTCGTGGAGCAGATTTAAGGAAGCTAAGCATGGGCCATGGTGACGTCATCTCGGTCAGTCTGGCGCCCAGGCACGGTTTTGCCAAGTCTCCGGTGCCTGAAGTGCGGGTGGTTGCCAGCCTTGGAATAGAGGGCGATGCCCATTTCGGCGCGAAAACGCAGCATCGCTATGATAAGCGGTTCAGACGGGACGCCCCGAACCTCCGCCAGGTTCATCTTATTGCAGTCTCTGTTTACGAAGATCTTCACGCATTGGGCTTGGATGTGCAGGCTGGGGATCTGGGCGAGAACATAACGACGTCCGGCCCTGATCTCACATCCCTGCCAGAAGGCACGGTCCTGCGGATTGGCGACGAAGCGCAACTTGAATTGACCGGTCTCAGGGCGCCATGCGTGTTGCTGGATCGTTTCCGGCCGGGTTTGCGCGCGGCTGTCACCGGTACAGGCTTGGATGGCAAATCCTTTCTGCGCGGCGGCGTGATGTCACTTGTATTGCTCTCGGGGACAATTCGACCGGGGGACAGGATAAGCGTCATCCCTCCGCCGACCCCATATCGCCCCCTGAAAAACGTGTGAGGCCCGCTGATCCGCCAGAAAGCCCGCCAGACCAGTCCTTACCCAGCCAGATCAATGTCGGGGTTTTCCTGTAGTCGCGCGTTTTTGAAACACGGTCAGGCGGAATTAAATAGTCGATCAGTCTATTAAATCTTGTCAGCCCGCCCCCTGCGCGCCATAAGGGCAGCAGCAGCAGCAGCAGCAGCAGCAGCAGGAGGCGGGTGATGACAGAACTCATGGTCCGGCGTGGCCGGGGACGGCCGCCGCGCAGCCATAGTGATGGACACGTGACCCGCAGCGTCATCGTGCGCCGAGGCACCGAGATGATGACGGAAACCGGTTTCTTCTCGACCAGCATTGATCAGTTGCTGACCACCGCAGGCATCCCCAAAGGCTCATTTTACCACTACTTCTCCAGCAAGGAGGATTTCGGTCTCGCGGTTGTCGAAAACTATGCCGATTACTTTGGCCGGAAGCTGTCGCGGCTGTTTGAGAACACCGGGCGCGCCCCCTTGATCCGGCTCGCCGACTTCGTGGCAGAGGCGGCCGCCGGCATGGAGCGTTACGCGTTTCAGCGCGGCTGTCTGCTTGGAAACCTCGGGCAGGAAGTGACCCTTCTCAGCCCTGAGATGCGCGAGAAGATCACGGCCACGCTGCAGGATTGGGAAGATCGGCTGCTCGTATTGCTGCAAGAAGCGCGCGCCTCCGGCGAGCTGAAAGCCAGGCTGAATATCGAGGACAGCGCCGCCTGCTTCTGGACCGGCTGGGAGGGCGCGGTGCTTGTCGCGCGGCTGCGACGTTCCTCCCGCCCCATGGAGAATTTTTTCACCATCTATCTCGGGACACTCCAGTCCCCTTTCACGCTGCAGACAGAAGGACCGTGACATGAGTTTTCAGGCAGTTGTGATCCGCAAGGACGATCAGGGATATCGCGCCGAGATTGAGGCGATGGACGAAAGCCACCTGCCTCCGGGCGAGGTGCTGGTTGAGATCGCGCATTCCAACCTGAACTATAAGGACGGGCTGGCCATTACCGGTAAGGGGCCGGTGGTACGCAGCTTCCCGATGGTTGCGGGTATCGACTTTGCCGGCACCGTGCTGGAAAGCAGCTCAGAACTCTGGCAGCCCGGTGACAAGGTGATCCTGAATGGCTGGGGGGTGGGCGAAGGCCACTGGGGCGGCCTTGCACAACGCGCGCGCGTCAAGGCGGACTGGCTGATCCCGCAACCCGAGGCCCTGACCAGTTGGCAGGCCATGGCCATCGGCACCGCCGGCTATACGGCAATGCTCTGCGTCCAGGCGCTGGAGGCTCATGGCGTGGCACCGGGCGGCGAAGTCCTTGTGACCGGTGCCACCGGAGGAGTAGGCTCGGTCGCCGTCAGCCTGCTGGCGCGTCGCGGCTATCAGGTGGCGGCATTGACCGGCAAACTGTCTGAGACCGAATACCTGAAAGAACTCGGTGCGCATGAGATCATTGACCGGGCAAGCATGGCTGCGCCCGGCAAACCTCTGGCCCGCGAACGCTGGGCCGGCGTGATTGATGCGGTGGGTGGGGCGACCCTCGCCAATGCCTGCGCCGCCACCCGTTACGGCGGTATTGTTGCCGCCTGCGGCATGGCGCAAAGCCTGGATTTCCCGGCCAGCGTCGCGCCCTTCATCCTGCGCGGCATCACCCTGGCCGGCATCGACAGCGTAAACTGCCCCAGGCCGCGGCGTCTGGCGGCCTGGGCGCAGCTGGCGAAAGAAATCGACCTCACCCAT
The DNA here is from genome assembly GCF_900105075.1 of Rhodobacter sp. 24-YEA-8. Classification (NCBI taxonomy): domain Bacteria; kingdom Pseudomonadati; phylum Pseudomonadota; class Alphaproteobacteria; order Rhodobacterales; genus Rhodobacter; species Rhodobacter sp. 24-YEA-8. The sequence continues at coordinate 145,167 of NZ_FNSK01000003.1, read as the reverse complement.
CTGGAGATGATCGTTGAGGAAATCGGCCTTGCCGGGGTAATTCCGGCCGCCTCAGAGCTGATCGAGGGCAAGCGCCGTGGCAGGATCGTGGTTGACGTCAACCGCTGAGTGCTGCGCAAAAATAAAGGCCTGCCCGGGGATTTACCTCCCGGGCAGGCCGCGTCATTCACGCATCCGGGGCTTCGGGCTCAGCGGTAACGCGCGTCACGCCAGGCGATGGCCTCTTTCAGACCCTCTTCGCCGCGAATGCGGTTGAACTCGCGGCGCTCCTCACCCGCGCTGGCCTCGATCAGAACCTCGGTTTCCGCCGCAGCCAGCAGCGCGCTGCGCATCCCCCGGATGTCAAAGCCGCGATTGATGGCGCGTTTTGTCAGCTCTACCGAAAGCGGCGCGGCCTGGGCGATCTCGCGCGCCTTTTCCATCGCACGCTCAAGATGCGAGCCGGCCGCAACCTTCTCGGTAATCAGCCCGATTTCCGCGGCACGCGAGGCAGGGATGCGGTCATTTCCGGACAGCAGAATATCCTTGGCCAGTTTCGGCCCCACCATCCAGGGCACCAGCATCGCGACGATCCCCGAACCAAAGCGCACTTCGGGCTGACCGAAAAGCGCATCCTCGCCTGCAATGACCAGATCGCAGGCCATCGCCAGCTCAAGCCCGCCCCCGACGCAAAAGCCATGCACCGCCGCGATGGTCGGTTTGCGGCACTCCCAGAACTGCATGATAAAATCAAAATCGGCCTCGATTGCGCCGCGCCATTCCGCGGCGGTTGTGTAATTGTTAAGAGCCGCCTCCTTCAGGTCGAACCCGGCTGAGAAGGCGCGGCCCTCACCCGAGAGCACCACGGCACGCACCGAACGGTCGGTCTCGAAGGCCCGCAGCGCAGTGGTGACCTCGGCCATCAGCGCGGCATTGAAGGCATTCAGCGCCCTTGGCCGGTCCAGCATGATATGGCCGATGCCATCGGCGGCGCTGATTCGGATGGTGGTGTAATCACTGTGCATGTGAGGCTAATCCCGAGATTGTGGTAAGGCAGTCGACCGCGCCGGCACCCTCGGGGCCGATCAGCAGCGGATTGATTTCGATTTCAGAAATGATCCCGGCTGCGGCAGCCGCCAGCCGGCCAAAGGCCTCAACCGTGCCAAAGAGCGCCTCAAGGTCGGCCGCAGCTTTACCGCGCGCACCCTCGAGGATCGGGAAGAACTTCAGCGAACGAAGCGCGGCTTCGGCGTCACTGCGCCCGATCGGCAGCGGTAGGACCACGGACTCGCGGAAGATCTCGGCGTAGATCCCGCCCAGGCCCATGGTCACCACAGGCCCGAAATCGGCATCGGTGGTCATCCCGAGAATAAGCTCGAAGCCTGACATCTGAGCCTGCGCGATCAGGGCGGCGCCCGGGTGGCGGCTTTTCAGAAGGGCGTGGCTTTCAAGAGCCTGTTCGGTGGATCTGATGCCGAGGATAACGCCGCCCGCTTCGGATTTATGCGGGATCGCCGGATCATCAAGCTTCAGCACCATGGGGAAGCCGGCGGTGCCGGTAAACTGCTCCAGCCCTTCGGCAGCCGTTATCCGGGCGAAAGGCGCGGTCGCAATGCCGAATTCTCCCAGCAGGTCGAAGCCATCAGCACTGCTCAGATTGCCCTCCGCCGTCGGGGTCACCCGGGCGCGCCAGGCGCTGACCCGCGCGATATCTGCGGCCTCGGGCTTCGCCGGCGCCATCGCCGTGCCGGCGCGATAGGTTGTAAAATGGCGGACTGCCTTCAGCGCGCTGTCGGTGCCCATCAGCACCGGAATGCCCGCCGCGCGCACCTGCGCTATACCCTCGCTCGCCATGGTGGTCGCGCTGTTGCCCATCAGCGCCAGCGGCTTATCAGTTTGCTGGCGCACCTCGATGATCGCCTGCGCGCATTGCGCCACAAAGGGCCGCCCTGGCGGCATATTGGAGGCCATGACCACCATTCCCACCGCAGGATCCTCGGCCAGAAGCGAGAGGCAGGGCGCCATGACATCGCCACCATCGCCCCAGTAATCCAGCGGATTTGCCGCTTCCATGCCCGGATCCAGCAGCGCTTCGATCTTCGCACCTGTTGCGGCAGAAAGCGCCGGCAGCGACACCCCTATCTCTGAGGCAAGATCCACGATCAGCTGACGTTCCCCGCCGGAATCGGTCCCGATGGCCACGCCCGGGACCTTCGGCCGTGGCACCGCAGCAAAGAGTTCGACCGTATCGAGCAGCTCGTCCAGGGTGCGGACCTGAATGATGTTCTGCGCCGCGAATACGGCATCATAGACTGCAGCCGACCCGGACATCGCACCGCTGTGCGAGACCGCAAACTGCTTGCCGCGTTCGCTGCGGCCCAGTTTAAGCGCGATGATCGGCACCCCCATGCGATCGGCACGATTGACGGCGGCGAGGAAGCGTTCGGGATCACGCACCGCCTCGATGATGCAGACGATGGCGCGCGTGCCCGATTGATCCAGCAGGAAGTCGATGTAATGGCCCAGATTGGTGACAAGCTCCTGCCCCGCCGAGATTGCAAAATCAAACCCAAGGCCCCGGCGATTGCCGACCAGCGCCGCCCAGCTTGATCCGCTGTGCGAAATCAGCGAGATGCCGCTGCTGGCGGTCAGGCCGGCAAAGGGCATTCCCGCGACCTGCAGCCCGTCGCGCAGGTTCAGATAGCCCATGCAATTGCCGCCGCAGATGGCCATATCCGCCCTGCGGCCAATTTCTGAAATGCTGGACTGGATGTTGCGGCCTTGATCGTCATGGCCCTGCACGCGGCCAAAGATCACCCCGCCGCCAACCCTGGCCTGGGCCGCCTGCTCGACCATCGGGATGAGATTGCGATCCCCGACGGCATAAAGCGCGCAATCGGGTCTCACCGGCAGATCGGCAAATGACGGATAGCACGGGATGCCGTCGATCTCGGTGTATCGCGGATTGATGGGCAGAAGCTGGCCCTGGTAGCCATTGCTGCGCAGGCTGTTCAGCAGATTATATGAGAAGCTGCCGCTGCGGTTCGAGGCGCCGACGATTGCGACCGATCCCGGCCGCAGCAATCGGGCCATAGATCGATTTGAACTGGTCATTTGGGTCTCCTGATCGGGTGTGACAGTCAGCGGTTGCCGGGACGGGGGGCCGGGCATTCCGCGAAAAGAAAGGGGGCGATTGCCGCGTGGTCGGCCTGCACGCCCAGTCCGGGGGTGCGATCAACCGCGATGTGGCCCTGCGAGATGCGGTCCAGCGGGTCGAAAAGCGTCAATCCAACATAGCCTGGCTGGTCGCGGAAATAGGGGAACGTCTCCAGCGCCAGGAAATTCGCGGTGCAGGCCGCCATCTGCAGACTGGCCGCCGTCAGCACCGCGCCACCGCAATTATGGGGCGAAATCTTGTGACCATAGCTGTCGGCCAGGGCCGCGATTTGCTGGAATTCGCTAAAGCCGCCACAGGTGCCAAGATCGGGTTGCAGCACAGAAACAGCACGGCTGGCGATAAGGTCGCGAAAACCTGCAAGTCCGAAAAAGCGTTCACCGGCTGCCAGCGGGATCGGGGTGCCTGCGGCAATCGCTGCAAAGGCTCCGGGGTCCGCAGGATCGCCGGCCTCTTCCAGCCATTCGATACCGCAATCGTCGATCTGTCGGGCAAAGCGCAGCAGATCGGCAGGGGCAACGGCCGCGCAGAGATCAATGGCGATGCGCACGCTGTCACCCGCCAGATCGCGCAATCTGCGGATCCGGTCGACGCCGAGCGCGATCAGCTCGGGACTGGCGGATTTCCGGCCCGGATGACGCAGGGTGCCGCCGGTATCAGAGGGCATCGCAAGCGGATAGCATTTCAGAAAGCTGTAACCATCGCGCAGCGGTCGCTCTGATGCGCGCGCCCAGCCGTCGGCATCGGCGTGGTCATAGTTCCAGCCATTGGCATAGACCGCGATCTCGTCGCGCAAGGGTCCGCCAAACAGGTCGTAAACCGGCACTCCGAGGGAGCGCGCCCGCAGATCCCAGAGCGCAAGATCGATGGCACTGATCGCTGCATGGATGATCGCGCCCCCGCCCTTCGCCCAGAAGCTCTGTTCCATCAGGAGGCCACGGATTTCCCCGATCCGTGCCGGATCACGGCCGATAAGCACCCGCTCGCACATCTCGCGCAGCAAGGCCGCCGTTGCCGGGCCGCCAAAACCAAAAGAAATCGCCGCCTCGCCCAGACCGGTCCGGCCGTCATCTGTCTCCAGCTCGAGAAGGATGGGGTTAAGTTTTGAACTCTGCACGCAATAGATACGCGCCCGGGCAATGCTGGACATGCTCGCTTCCTATGGGACCGGTGTGGAGGAGACGGGCGGCAGGGCCGCCCGGGCCGTGCCTGCTACATGGGCTGAATGGCGCGCAGGAAATCGGAAATCCCGATCACGCCCACGTCGCAGTCGTCCTGGCGCACCGCCACTGATCCGGGCGCGTTGGCCAGGCGCGCGATCAGCGCGTCGAGACGTTCACCGGGATGCGCCGTGACCTTTGCCCCGGCCAGTTCCGCCTGAGCCGTGGGTGTGTCCAGCGGGCGCATGATATCCTGGGCGCGCAGCACCAGCTGACGCGAGATGCCGCGCACGAAATCGCGCACATAATCATCGGCCGGGCTGAACAGGATTTCTTCGGGCCTGCCGACCTGGACGATGCGGGCGTCGCGCATGATCGCCACCCGGTTGCCCAGCTTCATCGCCTCTTCCAGATCATGGGTGATGAAAACCGCCGTCTTCTGCATCGAGCGGGTGATGGAAAGGAACTGATCCTGCAGGTCGCGCCGGATCACCGGATCCAAAGCGCTGAACGGCTCGTCCAGCAGCAGGATGGCGGGATCACTGGTCAGGGCGCGGGCCAGCCCGACGCGCTGCTGCATGCCGCCCGAAAGCTCACGCGGCAGATGATCGGCCCAATGGCCCAGCCCGACAAGCTCGAGCTTTTCCATCGCCAGCCTTCTGCGCTCGCTGCGCGCGATGCCCCGCGCCTCAAGCCCGAAGGCCGTATTATCCACCACCGTGCGATGCGGCAGGAGCGCCACATGCTGGAACACCATTCCGATCATGTGATTGCGCAGATAGCGCAATTCGGCCGCCGACATCTGATCGATCCGCTGACCGGCGATACTGATCTCCCCACGGGTCGGCTCGATCAGCCGGTTGATATGGCGCAGCAAAGTCGATTTGCCGCTGCCCGAAAGCCCCATGATGCAAAAGATCTCGCCGCGGGCCACAGACAGAGTGGCATCCGCCACGCCAACACTGCAGCCAAAGCGGCTCAGCGCTTCGGCCTTGGTCATCCGCCCGTCGCGGATGCCCTCGATCACCTCATCGGCCTTGCGGCCAAAAACCTTCCAGACCCCTTTGCACTCGATCATCGGATCGTGGCCGGAAGCTGCATTTTGCTGCTGCATGGCAGTACTCCTTAATTCAGCGCTTCCAGATCCAGCGGCCGGCAATACCCGCTTCGAGGATGCGTTCGATCGTGATGGCGAGGATAACGATGCAAAGTCCGGCCTCGATGCCGAGGGCAAAATCCATCTGGCTCAGGGATTCCACGACCTGAGTGCCGAGACCCGGCGCGCCGATCAGGGACGCGATGACCACCATGGACAGGCTCATCATCACCGTCTGGCTGAGGCCGGTCAGCATATAGGGTGTGGCCAGCGGGATTTTGACTTTCAACAGCAGGGCGGGGTCAGTGAGGCCGACGGAACGTCCGACCTCGACAAATTGCGCGGGCACCTCACTCAGGCCCAGAGCCACCGCGCGTGCGAAGGGCGGCAGGGCGAAAATGGCGGTGGCGATAACGCCCGGCACGGCCCCAACACCGAAGAACAGCACGCTGGGGATAAGATAGACAAAGGCCGGCAGCGTCTGCATCAGATCCAGCACCGGCTCAAGCAGGCTGCGCGCCCACCGGCTTTCCGCGATCACGACGCCGATGGCCAGACCGAAGCCAAGCGCAGGCAGGGTGGCGAGGATCAGAAGCGACACCGTATCCAATGCGGCACCCCAGGAGCCTATATTCCAGACCATCGCCAGACCAAGGCCGACAAGCGGCGCTGCCAGTCCACGACGACGGCAAAGCAGATACCCGACGATCAGAAGGATCATCGCCGCCGGCGGAATGCTGTTCAGCCCCTGGCGCAGCGCGGTATCCGCCATCTGGATGATCGATGCGAAAGCCGCGAAGAGGCCTGAAAAACTGCTGCCGAGCAGATCGATGAAATCGGAGATCAGACGCTTCAGCGGCAATTGCGGAATGGTCAGGATATCAAGCACGTTGCCTGCTCCTCTGGCGGGAAGCTGTCAGTCTGCGGGCGGCCCCCTGGCTGGTGCGGTCAAGGAAGACAGCAAGGATAAAGATGGCGAGTCCCGCAACGACGCCCTGTCCGGCATTCAGAGAAGAGATCGCCGTGAGGATTTCCGAACCCAGCCCGCCGGCCCCGATCATCGACGCGATGACCGCCATGGAAAGCGCCATCATCAGGCATTGGTTCAGCCCGAGCAGGATCGAGGGCACGGCAAGCGGCAGCTTGACCCAGGTCATCACCTGCCAGGGTTTGCAGCCATTCGCCTCGGCCAGTTCCACCATCTGGCGGTCAACCTCCATAAGGCCAGTGGCGATCAGCCGGGCAGGCGGCGGCACGGCGAGTGTCATGGTGGCAAAAACCGCCGGCGCCACATCGATCCCAAGCAAAATCGCGGCAGGGATCAGATAGACAAAGCGCGGCATGGTTTGCAGGAAATCCAGCATCGGATAAAGCACTGCCCGCGCCGTGGCGCTGGTGCCAAGCAAGATCCCCAGCGGGATCGCCACCACCAGTGACAGGATGGTCGCCGTCAGCACAAGCGCCAGGGTTTCGGTCGAGGTCGCCCAAAGCCCCTGATTTGAGATCAGCCAGAAGCCGATCAGGCTCAGCAGGGCGAAGCGGCGGCCCGCAGCCCACCAGGCAAGAGCGCTGAGGACCAGAATGGTCACCAAAACCGGCGGCGCAGTCAGCGCGGTCTCGATGACCCAGTTCAGATGGATCGTGAGCCAGTTGAAAGCGGCGAAGAACCCGCCGAGATAGCCGGAAATGAAGTCGAAACAGGCTTCGCCCCATTGTCCGATGGGAAGTCGGTAGTTCATCACAGGTCTGACCTCTGGCTTTAAGCGATGCATCCACTGCGCGGATGACGAGGGTCCTCAGAGAGCGACCGCTCAGTTCAGCGATGCAGGCTTTTCAAAACCCGTTCCAAGATCGCCGATCATATACCAGATCACCTCGGGGTTTTCCTCGACAAAGCGCTGCGCCGCATCTTCCGGGGTCATGCCATCTTCATCAATCCAGACCAGCATTCTGGACATCTGTTTTTCAAACAGCGTGAACCTTGCAAGGAAACGCGCCGCGCGCGGATGATCTTCGCGGAAGGTGGAATTGGCGACGGTCCAGTTTCTGGCATCGCCATAGATATTTTTCGGATCTGCCAGGAATTTAAGATTGTATTTGGCGCACATTGGCGTCGGGCACCAGCCCGTCACCACAATCGGCTCGTTCTTTTCATAGGCCGTCTTGAAGGCCGCCGCCATTGCCGCGCCGCTGCTGGTCACCAGTTCGGCGGGAATCTCATAGGCCGCCATAACTTCCTTGGTTTGCATCATCAGGCCTGCACCGGCATCAATGCCAAGGATCTTGCCGCCGAGAGAGGCCATGACCTCGGGGTCCTTCAGCTCTTCGATGCTGTTGATATCGACATAGCCCGGCACCACCAGGCCACCCGGCGCAGGACCGGATGCCGTGCCGATGATGTCGATCTTGTCGCCAAGCTTGTTGAGATAGCTTTGCTGGCCGGGCATCCATGCGCTGAAAAACGTGTCAACCGCGCCGGTCGACAAAGCCTGATAAATCAGCCCGGTATCAAGCTGCTTGAGCTCGACGGTATAGCCGATATCCTCGAGCAGCAGCTTCCCGAGTGCGGTGATGCTGGTCGAGCTGCTCCACGAGGTATAGCCGATCGTAATCGAGGTCTCGCCGATTTCAGATTCGGCTGCCTGGGCCGGGACGGCCAGCAGCGCCATCGCCAGACCAAGGCCCGTAAGGGTTGAATGCATTCTTTATCCTCTCCTGCAGGAAATAGCGAAGGGTCTTTCTCATTTTCTGAGAATATTCTTGTATTTACCCTGCCATTGCGCCCTGGAACATGGAGATCCCCGGAGCTGATGGCGGAGGTGTCCGGCGATATTTCTTCTTCGACGCAGATCCGTCAACGCGGAAAAATAGCACGCTGACGCGTCAAAATAATTGACGCGATACTGGTCCAGGCCTAAGCCTGAGCTGCCAGAACCCGCGATGCAGTGATGTCAAAATACAAGAACAAGCTGAATTTTCTCGGCCATCTGACGGCTTTTGAGGCCGCCGCCCGGCTTGGCAGTTTCAGCCTTGCGGCGCGCTCGCTGGGGATCTCCAGAACCGCAGTCAGCTATCAGATTAAAGAGATGGAAATCGATCTCGGCAAACCCCTGTTCCATCGGCTGAACCGTGCCGTTCAGCTGACCGTCGAGGGTGAGAAGCTGTATGTTGCGGCCGGAAACGCGCTGGAAACGATGCTGGATGCCGCCACGCTGATCCGCGACCCTGCGGGCTCGCGCCATCTTGCCGTAACAACAACCTCGGGATTTGCAAATTTCTGGTTGCTGCCACGGCTTTCCTCGCTCCGACAGCAATATCCGGATATTGATCTTAACCTGGTTATTTCCGATGAATATATTGATCTGGAAGATAAATCCATTGATGTAGCTATCCGCTATCTGCGCAATGAACAAAAAGATGCCTCTGCGGAATTTTTACTCAATCATTCAATAGCACCGACATGCAGCGCCAATATGTTGACCCGTTTGACAGAAGATTCTTCGGCGCCTAATCTTGTTACGGAACGCCTGATATATCTTGAAAGCGCCAGATATGATCAGCAGTCAAAATGGCTGAACTGGTTCAAATCAAAAGGCATCAATATTTCAAAACTTCCGAATGGAATCTCGGTAAACGATTATGTGAATTTGATACGGATGTGCGAGGCCGGTGAAGGCTGGGCCTTGCTCGGGTCTCCGCTGATCGATCCGCAACTCAAAGCCGGCACCTTGCATCAGCCGCTCAGGATTGAGCAACTCGTGATCGGTCGGTTCGCGGTCAAGCGGCGCCAGGACGGCGAGGTGATCAACCTGTTCTGCACGTGGCTGAGCCAACAGGCGAACAACTCACAGGCCCCTCAGCCGGTTACGGCCCGGACAACCGAAGATCTGTATTGACCCGGCTTTGTTGCACTACCTCGTCGGATCACGGATTCATGTTTTTGAGTCAGCGGGTTAGTGTGGCCTCATGAGCAAGCCTGTCCCGGTTTTCCGAACGACGAACTGGTCCAGCTACAGTCAGGCTCTGAAGCGCCGTGGCTCGCTGATGGTGTGTTTTGACCCCGAGATGACCTGGTTCGCGGTGCCGGGCGGCAAGGCGGGTCATCCTGAGAGGTTTCGTCGGCTGCGATACAAGTCTGCCTACCGATCAAGGTTCTGTTCGGGCTGCCACTGCGGCAAACGACTGGGGTTCGTGGAGAGCCTTCCGAGCTTGTCCGGGCTTGATTGGCCGGTGCCGGATGACACCACGCTCTGCCGCAGACAGAGGCACCTTAAGGTGGAGATCCCGTATCGCGCGGCCTCCGGGCCGCTGCACCTGCTGGTGGACATCGGGCCATGAAGCCGCCACTGGTTCAGGGCCATGGCGAGACGGTATCAGGTTCTCGGGGATCGGCGAGTGGCCCGTTCGCCGGGAAAACGATCCCCCGGATCGTTTTCTGAGGTTCTGTCGCGAATTTCTCTGACAGACGGCCACTAGCTGGCCACCGGACAGCATTAGCCCGCCAGAGCCATGAAGGTCTGAAAGGGTGAGGCATCGCTGTTGGCGATCTGGCCCTTGCGGATCATGTGCGCGACTTCGATGCCGGCCAAGGTCGCAGCGGCGGTATGCAACGCCTTGAACCCCATCATGGGCCTCGTGATCCGCTTGATGAAGCGGTGGTCCTGCTCGATGATGTTGTTGAGGTATTTCACTTGCCGCACTTCGATGATTCCGCCGTCATCGGCGAATTTCAGGATCGTGTTTACTGCCTGAAGCCCGGCGAGGTTGGCGCCGCTTTTGTCGATGACGATCCGTTCGGGGACACCATTTGATGCGATGCATTTGCGGAAAAATCTGCGAGCCGCAGGGAGATCACGCCGCTCAGACAGCATGAAATCAATGGTTTGACCGTCCCGATCAACGGCACGGTATAGATAGGTCCACCGGCCGCGAACCTTGATGTAAGTCTCATCCGTTCGCCAGGATGTTGCAGTCTGCCGTTTGCGGATTTGCGCCTGTCCTGCCAACCGTGGGGCGTAGCGAACGACCCACCGGTTCAACGTCGCATGGTCGACGGCTACGCCACGTTCGGCCATGATCTCTTCCAAGTCACGGTAGGAGACCGGGTAACGGACATAGAAGAAAACGGCGAACAGAATGACGCTTTCGGGGTACTGCGCCCCTTTGAAAGACATTGCCATCGTCTCATCTCCAGCTGCAACCCGTTCGCTTTACCCAAATCTCAACCGGCGAAAAAGTTGCGACAGAACCCCTCAGGTTCTGCGTCGGAACTCCAGAAACAACGACAGCATATCCGACATGGCCATAGAGACGGTCTCGCAGATTGAATAGCCCCATGTTTCGTGGACGCCTTCTTTGCTAATTTTGAGGCAAGGAGGCCATGATGGGCACAGCCACTTTCAGCGACGACTTCAAGCGCGATGCGGTCGCTCAGATCACGGAGCGGGGCTACCCGGTCAGCGAGGTTTCTGAACGGCTCGGGGTGAGCAAGCACTCGCTCTATGCCTGGAAGCGCAAGTTCGCGAAGACGGCATCAGGCGAGACCGAGAAGGATGCCGAGATCCGCCTGTTGAAGCGGGAGCTGGCACGGGTTTCCGAGGAGCGCGACATCCTAAAAAAAGCCACCGCGTATTTCGCCAGGGATGCAAAGTGAGATACGCGTTTGTGGCCGAGCATCGGAGGCAATTTTCTGTCCGGGCAATGTGTCGCTGCCTGCGCATCCAGCCAAGCGGGTTCTATGCCTGGCTACAGGCTCCAATGAGCGTGCGCGCTCAGGAAGACAGGCGCCAAACTGAGCTGCTGCACAAGGCCTGGACCGAGAGCGGGAAGGTCTACGGCTATCGCAAACTTCACGATGACCTGATTGATCAAGGTGAAAGCATCTGCCCGAACCGGGTTGCCCGGCTTGCACAGCTTGCGGGGATCAAGGCGGAGATCGGCTATAAGCGCCGCCCCAGCAGCTATGGCGGCAAGCCATCGGTCGTGGTCGACATCGAGCCGGTGAACGCCACCGGTTCGAGAGAACCGGCGAGGCCTCGACCGGCAGTTTGACGTCGAAGCACCAGACTGGGTGTGGGTGACCGACATCACCTACATTCGGACGCAGGAAGGTTTTGCCTATCTTGCCGTTGTCATCGACCTCTATTCCCGGCGTGTGGTCGGCTGGGCGATGCAAAGCCGTCAGACGACAGATGTCGTCTTGCAGGCCTTGCTCATGGCTGTCTGGCGACGCAAGCCGAAGAACAAGGTGCTGATCCATTCGGACCAGGGCAGTCAGTTCACCAGCATGGATTGGGCTGCGTTTCTGCGCGCCCACAATCTTGAGCATTCGATGAGCCGCCGCGGCAACTGCCACGACAACGCAGTCGCCGAAAGCTTCTTCAACCTGCTCAAGCGCGAGCGGATCAGACGCAGGACCTACCGGACCCGCGAAGACGCAAGGCAGGACGTGTTCGATTACATCGAGATGTTCTACAACCCGAAGCGCAAGCATGCGAGAAACGGGATGCTGTCGCCCGCCGAGTTCGAACGGCAGCAGAAGATGAGACGCGAAGGCGTCTAAGAAACTCGGGGCTATTCAGGCCGTGGGGCGCTGGAAGCGCTTACACTTGGAACGAGGGCCGCTCGGTCGAACAGAAAAAGACCCTGTACAAGGCGATCGCCGACAGCCTGGCCGCGTCGCCGGGTATCTGAACCGCATCCGCTCGACCCTCTTGCAGGCGCAGGAGGCTGGCTATGCATGATGTGGAAATGGCTTACATGCCAAGCGCTTCGCGAAGTGTCGCATTAAGCCGGGTCTGCCAGCCTTTGCCACCTGCCTTAAGCCTGGCGACGATATCCGGATCCAGCATCACATTCACGCGCTGCTTCCGGTCCGCCTCAGGCAGAGGGGGACGCCCCCGTGTCGCCTTCGCAAAAAACGTACCAGGCAGTTCGCCGACTTCGTCATTCGCTTCGATGAATGGCTTCTTCATATCTGCGTTCCTCTCGTGTGTTTGCTTTACGCAAACTGATGATCCGCATGGTTTTGCCGCGCCAACACCATGCCATGACACAAAGACGCGTATTGATGGGGCCAAGCGTCACATAGCGTTGTTCTGCATATTCCTGCCGCAGATCTTCAACTGTCAGCGCCCGGTCCCAGTCGAGCAAAGCCACGCTGGCAAAATCGAGACCGCGCTGGCGCAGTGTCTCAGCTCGTTTTTGCTCGTCCCATTCAAGGTCGGGTTCATCGCTCATAGAATTTATATACACATATTAAATGCCATGTGCAACGGCGTGCAACGATCGGCCTCGTCCTGCACATGACGGTATGGACACAAAACGCGGCTGCTATTGCCCTGCTTACACTCGCTGAACGCAGCCCCCAGAGTGTTCTGTCGCCAGGCCAGGAAGGGGCGGCTTTGGTTGAACGATGGCTCTTGCGTTCGGCTGAGGCCGGAGCGCCCCAATCACGTCTGGTCCTATGATTTCGTCCAGGACCGGACCCGGGATGGGCGGATCTTCCGCACGCTCAACATCATCGACGAGTTCACGAAGGAAGCACTGGTGATCCGCGTCAAGCGCAAGCTAAACTCGACCGACATTGTCGACGCCCTGACTGATCTGTTCATCCTGCGCGGCCCGCCCGAGTTCATAAGGTCCGACAATGGCGCCGAATTCATTGCCAAAAAGGTGCAGGCATGGATCGGGGCGGTGGGTGCCAAAACGGCATTCATTGCGCCAGGATCACCGTGGGAGAACGGCTACTGCGAGAGTTTCAACGCCCGGTTCCGGGACGAAATGCTCAACGGCGAAGTCTTCCACACCCTGCACGAGGCACAGATCCTGATCGAAAGGTGGCGACGGCACTACAACACCGTCAGGCCCCACAGCGCTCTGAACTACCGGCCACCGGCCCCAGAGACCTTCGTGCAAATGGACCACAGGCCGATAATGCACTAACATTCAAACCGGACCACTCAGTGGGGCATTCCACGGGCCGTCATTCATCAAGGCGATTGAATGACCTTACCAATCACAGTGGAGGGTCGCAATCTTGCGGGCATTGAAACAGCGATGTCCTGGCGGTGCTATTCTGAGCAGGTGCAGCCAGCGCTGAGGCGCTCCGTGAGTAGGCCACCATTGGGCCGGATCACGTTGTGATCGCCCATCCGCCTCCTGTTCACGCAACGCACGAGATGTCGCCACCGCCGTTTTCCTGTATTTGCACGCCATACTACTACGACGGTCGAAACTTGTTGAAACGACCCGTTTCGGGTCTCTTTTAGTCATCCCCATCCGGGGACCATCTCTCACCAACGCGCTGCTCTCCGAAGTCGCAAAAGGCGCGGATCGCGTCGTCATCATCGAGGACACGCGCGAGTTGCAATGCGCGGCGCCCAATCTGGTGGCGATGCGGACCAAAGAGGGTGTCGCCACTCTGTCCGATCTGGTGCGCTCGTCGCTGCACCTACGCCCCGACCGCATTCCGATCGGTGAGGTTCGTGGGGCCGAGGCGCTGGATCTCCTCAAAGCCTGGGGCACCGGCCACCCGGCGGCATCGGCACCATCCATGCCGGTTCCGGCATCGGCGCGCTGCGCCGCCTCGAACAACTCATCCAGGAAGCCGTTGTCACCGTTCCGCGCGCCATGATCGCGGAGACCATCGACCTCGTCGCCGTCCTTGCCGGTAGCGGTTCCGCACGGCGGCTTGTCGAACTCGCCCGCATCGAAGGTCTCGGACCCGACAGCGACTACCGGATTTCCCCCCGCCTTTTCAGAACCCGACACCACCCACAACGCTGGAAAACCTGCATGATCCGTCGTGCCTTCCGTACCCACCATCATATCGCAACCGCCGGCGCCTTCGCCTGGGTGAGCCTGATGACATCCCCGGCCTGGGCCTCCGGCTCATCCATGTCTTGGGAGGCGCCGCTGCAATCCATCCTCGAATCCGTCGAAGGCCCGGTGGCGAAAATCGTGGCTGTGATCATCATCATCGTCACTGGCCTGACGCTGGGCATAATAAACGGAACCGGTTGTCAATCTCACAAGGGTCAGCTGCGCCGCAGTGCAGCAAAAAGCCCGCCGGACAGCAGCAGGAAGACGCCAGCCTGGAACAACTCGGGACGATAGGCTTTCGGGATCAGCAGGTAATCAACGCTGCAAAGCGACAGCATCAGCTGGCAGGTATAGCCCGATGTGCCCCAGAGACAGGGCGCGGCCTGGCTGTATTTGCCATAGCCCTCGCTCACGATGGTGCCGAAAATCACATACCACCACAGGAGGGCGAGGAGGATCAGCCCGGCCCCGGCGGCCAGAACCCAGACCGGTCGCAGACGGTCAGACATCCTCCAGGACCCCGAGGCTGGCAAGAAGCCGCGTTCGCAGCGCAATCAGCGCGGAGTCATCGCGGCGGCGGGGATGGGGGCGGTCTACCCGCAGCTCCTCGATGATACGGGCCGGGCGCGGCGAGAACAGCACTACCCGATCGGCCAACAACAGAGCCTCTTCAACATCATGGGTGACGAGAAGGGCGGTAAAGCCACGATCCTGCCAGAGGCGGATCAGATCCTTTTGCAGATTGAGCCGCGTGAGGCTGTCGAGTTTGCCCAGAGGCTCATCCAGCAAGAGGAGACGCGGGTCATTGACCAGCGCCCGGGCAATCGCCGCCCGCTGCGCCATGCCGCCAGACAACTGATGCGGGAAAGCCGCGCCGAAAGCTTCCAGCCCGACGAGACGCAGCGCCTCATCGACACGGGCCTGCTTTGCCGCCAGCTCGCCGCGAGCTTCGGGGCCGGCTTCGACATTGCGGCGCACTGTGCGCCAGGGGAAAAGGGTCGCTTCCTGAAAGACGAGAATGCGCTCTGGGCCGGGGCCGGTGATCGGCGTACCGCCGGCCAGTGCCTCACCCGCGCGCGGCAGTTCCAGCCCGGCCGCAAGCCGCAGAAGGGTCGACTTGCCGCAGCCTGATGGCCCCAGCAGTGCTACGAATTCGCCGGGCGCTACATCGAGGGACACATCCTCCAGCACCGGCAACAGCGTGCCGCCGATATCATATCCATGCGAGACATGGTCGAAGCGCAGCCCGACGGGGGTGACAGCAGACATCAGAGGATTCCCTTCTGCCAGCCCAGCAACCGGTCCCGGATCAGGAACAAAAGCTTCACCAGCCCGGCGCAGATCAGTGCCATGACAATCAACGCGGCATAGACATTGGCATAGGCCGAATAGGCTGTGTTGAACTGCAGATACCAGCCCAGGCCGAATTTTGCGCCGAGCATCTCGGCCACCACCAGCACGGCAAAGCTGTAGTAAAGCCCCATGAAGAGCCCGACAAACACATTGGGCAGCGCCGCGGGAATGGCGATTTTGGTCACCTGCCAGCGGCTGGTTGCGCCAAGCGTCCGCGCCACGTCATAAAAGGCGCGGTTGACCTGGGATATCCCCGATGCAGTCAGGATCGCGACCGGGATCCCCGAGGCCAGCGCCACCAGAAATACCGAGGCCTGGAAGGTCGAGGGAAAGATGAAAAAGGCGCAGGGGATCCAGGCGCTGGCGGGCACCGGCCCGATCAGCTTCAGCACCGGCATCCCCCAATAGGCGAAGCGCTTTGACCAGCCCAGGCCCACTCCGGCCAGAAAGCCCACCAAAATGCCGATAAAAAAACCCAGGCCCCAAAGTCGCCCGGTATAGGCGATGCAGATCAAAAGCCGGTCCCAGTCGGTCATATAGACATTCAAAAGACCCTGTGGCGGCGAAAAGAACGGCTTTGGCAACCAGCCGAGCTTTGCGGTGATCACCTCCCACAGCAAAAGCCACAGGCCCAGCACGATGAACCATGGGCCGTAATGCGTCAGGGTGCTGCTTTGCCCGGGCGGCACGGTGAAGGCCAGCGCGAGGAAGATCGCGGCGACCGTTCCCGTGAGCGCGGCGAAGGTACCGGTCGCACCCCATTGGATGACATCGGGCAGGATCAGTGTCACCACCGAGACCGAACCCCAGGCCAGCGCGGCAAGCAGACCGTCGCGCCAGATGGGCAGGGGCAGGCGGGTGGCGGGGGCGTAAACCCCCCGCCCGCTTTCAGGCAGATCGCTCATTCAGGATCGTCCAGTCAGGGTTCAGGCGAAAATGTCGATGGTGATGCGGCTGGCGATCTCTTCCGGATCGGTCGAGGCATCGGCCACGCCGGTCAGCTTAAGATCTTCATAGCCGCGTCGAACCTCATCGCGCAGTTTGTCGCCGAACCAGTGCTCATGATAGGTGAAAGAGGCCAGAACCTCGGTCAGGGTCTCGACCGACATGCCGGGGCGCAAAGTGTCGAAATACCATTGCGCGACCTCGTCCGGATGGGCCGCGGTATATTGGTGCACCTCGAGATTGGCGGCGGCGACGCGTTTCAGCGCGTCTTTGTTGGTCTCGTAATAATCCCCGTTCACGCCCAGCACGCAGCAAACCCGGTCCTGGAAGCTGAGCGTCTGGGTGTCGGCGACGCGGTGGAACTTATGTTCCTTTTCCCAGCCATAAGCCCAGGGATCCATATGCGCCAGCGCATCCGCCTCGCCGCGCAGCACGGCCTCGGCCACCAGATCGAAGGGGAAGACTTTCCAGGTCACATCCTGATCGGGGTCAAGCCCGGCCTTCTTCAGCGCGACCGAAAACGCCACGCGTGAGGGCGACATGACATCAAAGGTGCCGATGGTTTTGCCGCGCAGATCTTCCAGTGTTCTGATGCCGCTGTCCTGAGGTGTCAGGATGCTCTGGCAGCCGCCATGCGATCCGGCGAAAAGTTTGACGTCAAAGCCCTGCTCGATCGGTTTCAGCCAGTCATACAAAAGACCCGGCCCGGCCTCGGCCTTGCGGGTGGCAAGCGCCTGGATCAGGGTCTGGCCGCTGGCGCCCTGGTAGAACAGTTCCACATCCAGCCCGTGTTTCTCGAAAATGCCCTTTTCCAGCGCGAACCCGACAGGGGCGTGGCAGGCGGCCACTTCGGTCCATTCAAGTTTGATTTTGGTCAGGTTGCCGGCCATGGCGCGGCGTGTGCTGACCCCGGTCGAAAGCCCGACCGCGCCAAGGCCCGCCGCCGCCGCGCCGGTTGTCAGAAGTGTGCGGCGCGACAGGCCGTTTCGGAGGGATGCTGTCATAATGCGCGTTCGCTTTTGCTGAGAAAGGAAGGGGTAATCGGGGGCCGGAATGGATCAGGTCAGAGGATAGATCAGGGCCGGGGGAACAGGATTTCGAAGACCACCCTTCGGCTGGCACAGCCATGTCTGGCTATGTGGGTCCGGGGGAAATTCCCTCTTCCCGTCGGCGCATGGTCATCGCCGGCGCAGCCGCGTTTCCAGCCAGCGGCTGTAGCGCGAGCCGCCATAGCAGAGCAGGAAATAGATCACGGCCGCGAAGACATAGGCCTCGTTGTAAAAGCCCAACCATTGCGTGTCGGTGGTCGAGGCCCGGGCGGTGTTCAAAAGATCGAACGCGCCGATTACCGCCAGCAGCGAAGTCGCCAGCAGAAAGCCGATGCCAAGATTAACCAGCCCCGGGATCACCTGGCGCAAAGCCTGGGGCAACACCACCAGCTGCATGATCCGCCAATAGCCCAGCCCGAGTGACTGTGCCGCCTCAGCCTGGCCCGGGCCAACGGTTTGCAGCCCGCCCCGCACGACCTCTGCCAGATAGGCGGTCCAGAACAAGGCGACCATGATCGTGGCGCGGATCAGCTTATCCAGGATTATGCCCTGCGGCAAAGCCAGCGGCAGGATCAGCATGGCGAAATACAGGATCGCGACCATTGGAATGGCGCGCATCACCTCGATATAGGTGACCGAAATCAGCCGCAGCCCGCCCATTTTTGAGGCCCGTGCCAGCGCCAGAAGCACCGCGGCCGGAAAGGCAAAGGCCATGCAGGTCGACCACACCAGCAGCGTCACTGGCAACCCGCCCCAGTCATTCAGCGAGACCCGCACCAGCAGACCGGCGGTCCATGTGCCACCGGCCATCAGCGCCCAGGCCAGCGCCAGCGTGACTGGCCAGGCCAGGATCAGGAACGGTCCCCAGAAGCGTGGCAGGGCCGAAGCCACCATCAGCCCCAGAAGCGCAATGATCACGAGGATCGGGCGCCAGAGATGCTCGCCCGGGTAGAAGGCGAAAAGGATGAAGCGAGCCTTGGCGCGCAGAAAGGCCCAGCAGGCGCCGCTGGCAGCGCGACATTCTTCCTGTGTGCCACTGAAGACCGCATCCGTGATCGCCCAATGGATCAAAGGTGGCAGGATCAGCGCCAGTATCAGCACCGAGGCCAGCGTCAGCACGGTGTTCAGCGGCCCGCCCGCGAGGCTACGCCATAAGGGCGCCACCAGGTCGCGGCTGCGATAATTCATAAAGATCACGCTCATCTGCGCCCCTCTCCGCGCAGGGCGACGCGGCGGTTGTAATGGTTCATCAGCGCGGCCACGCATAGGTTGAGCAAGAGGAAGGTCCCCGCCATGATCAGCACTGCCTCGATGGCCTGGCCGGTGGTGTTCGCGGTGGTGTTCAGGACCGAGACGAGATCGGGATAGCCGATCGCGACGGCGAGGCTCGAATCCTTGGTCAGATCGAGAAAGACCGAGGTGGTCAGCGGCACGATCACTCTGAGCGCCTGGGGCAGGATCACGAGGCGCATGATCTGCCAGTCGGACAGGCCCATGGCGCGGGCGGCTTCACGCTGGCCCTCGGGGACGGACAGGATGCCGGCGCGTACGATCTCGGCAATCGCGGCCGAGAATTTGACCACCAGTGCAACCAGAAGCGCAGCATATTCCGGCGAAAGCGTCAGCCCGCCCCGCACGTTCAGCCCTTTAAGCACGGGGATGTCAAAGCTGAGGCCCGCCTGCCAGAAAATCCCGGCGATCAGCGCCAGGGCAACGGGCCAGATGCCGCGCCTGAGCCTTGCAAACCGGCGCAGTGCCAGCACGGCGACGATCACGACCGCGCAGGCCAGAAGCGGCCAGAGCCAGCCAGCCTCGACCACCGGGGCTGGGACATAGACACCGCGATTGGTCAGCCAGATACCGCCCCCATGTACCGCCTGTTTCGGTCCAGGAAGGTTGCGCGCCAGTGCGATCCAGAAGAACAGCTGCAACAACAGCGGCGTGTTACGGATCAGTTCGACATAGATCCTGACCAGCCGGGTCAGAAGCGGGTTCCCCATCAGCCCAAGAACCCCAAGCGCCGTCCCGAGCAAAGCCGCCAGCACACAGCCGATCAGCGCCACCCGCAGCGTATTGATCACGCCGACGCCGATGGCGCGCAGATAGGTATCGCCGGCTGAGAAGGGGATAGCGCTCTCGCCGATCTGGAAGCTGGCGGCGCGCGACAGAAAGGCGAAGCCGGGCGAGATCCCGGCCTTCTCCAGCGCGGCGGCAATGTTCTGGCCCAAAAGCCAGAGCCCGGCCAGGATGACCAGGACCAGCGCCAGCTGGGTATAGGGGCGCGGCCCCCACCATGCGACCAGCGCGGGGATGACCCCGCGCCGATGCGGTGATTGGCCCCGCCCAGCCTCATTGGGCCCTGCCTCACGGAGGGGGATCTTCACCTTCTCTGACCTGCTCAGCGGAAGGGCGGCGAATAAAGCAGCCCGCCATTGGTCCAGATGTCGTTGTAGCCGCGCTCCCAGCCCAGCGGTGTCAGGTGGCGGTCATAGATCTCGCCGTAATTGCCCACGGTCTTGATGATCTTATAGGCCCAGTCCGGCTTGAACCCGATGGCCTCGGCCAAAGACGGATCAACGCCGAGGAAGCGCTGGATCGCCGGATCTTCCGATTTCAGGAATTCATCGACATTGGCCGAGGTGATGCCCCATTCTTCGGCCTGGATCGTGGCATAGACGGTCCAGTTGACGATTTCGAGCCATTGGTCATCACCGGCCTTGATCGCAGGCGCAAGCGGCTCTTTCGACAGCCGTTCGGGCAGAAGCACATAGTCATCGGGGTTTTTCAGCTGCTGCAGCTTGCCCACGAGATCCGAGCTGTCCTGGGTGATCGCATCGACCCGGCCCGATTCCAGCGCCGCGATGAATTCCGACGTGTCTTCAATGGTGACGGGGGTGAATTCATGGCCGGATTTGCGGAAGAAGTCGGCGATGTTCAATTCACCCGTGGTGCCCGATTGCACCCCGATCACCGCGCCGTCGAGCTCTGTCGCCGTGGTCACGCCGAGTTCCTTGCGTGCAAGGATGCCCTGGCCGTCATAGAAAACGGTCGGCCCGAAATGGAAGCCGAGATTGAAGGCGCGGTTGATGGTGACCGTGACGCCCGACAGGAGGATGTCAAATTCGCCGGCCTGAAGCGCGGGCAGGCGCTGCTGTGGCGAAGAGTTGGTGAACTCCACCTTACCGTCTTCATTGAAGACCGCGATGGACAGCGCCCGGCCGTAATCAATGAAGAAGCCCTGCCATTTGCCCTCGCTGTCGGGCGAGAAGAAACCCGGCGTGGTGCCGACACCGACCTTGATCACACCGCGCTCTTTGATGGCGTCCAGCGTGCCGCCGGCTGTGGCGGGAAGGGCGGTTGCGGCAAGCGCCGCCGCTGCTGCAAGACCGCGCAGGGTGCGGCCGAAAAGTCGTTCATTGCGCATGTAAAGATGCTCCGATATCTGCCGATTTCATGAGGCAATCCGAGCGCGGAGCCTGAATTATATCAAGTATCTTGCTGATCTACATGATATTTCTGTAATTGCGCGATCGAAGAGCAGCTCTCTTTCGCCGCAGTGGCGGCGCATAGAATAATCCTGCTGTCGTCCGCCGGTTCTGCTTTTCGAATCACATCAGATACAGGCTGCGCTGCCGCGCCAGGCAAAGAAATCATCTGTGGTTTTTCCCGTTCCGGGGCGGTTTCGCGCAGAAAAGATCAACTCTCCTGCCGGGGCAGGGGCGAAGGAAATCTCTTTCCCTGAATGCCCCCGATAAGACGATTGAAACAATCGTGATGATTTGACGATGCTGATGCCATCTCACATTGCGGGCCGTTGCCCGACCCCCTGATCCACCAGAAAGGATGATCCCGATGGCGACGACCAGCCTGCACCCCGAGACGCTCGCCCTGCATGGCGGCACCTGGCGCACCGATCCGGCGACCGGCTCGCTCGCGGTGCCGATCTACCAGAATACCAGCTTCCAGTTTGACGATACCGCCCATGCCGCACGGCTCTTCGCGCTGGAAGAGCTGGGCAATATCTATTCCCGCATCGGCAATCCTACGACTGACGCGCTGGAAACCCGGCTCGCGCAGATCGAAGGCGGCGCGGCGGCGCTGGCGCTGGCCTCGGGCCAGGCTGCGACCTTTTTCGCGCTGACGAATATCGCCCAGGCAGGCGATAATATCGTCGCCTCGACCGATCTTTACGGCGGCACGGTCACGCTGTTGTCGAATACGCTGAAGCAGTTCGGCATCGCGGTACGGTTCGTCGACCAGGCCGATCCGCAGAATTTCGTCCGCGCGACCGATGACAAAACCCGCGCCTGGTTTGGCGAGACGCTGCCGAATCCCAAGCTTCAGGTCTTCCCGATTGCCGAAGTGGCCGAGCTGGGCAGCAAGATCGGCGTGCCGCTGATCCTCGACAACACTGCCGCGCCGCTGACCGCGAAACCGCTGAAACATGGCGCGGCGGTGGTGGTCTATTCCACCACTAAATATATCGGCGGCCATGGCACCGCGATTGGCGGCGCGATCATCGATGGCGGCAATTTCGATTGGGAGGCCCATGCCGCCCGTTTCCCGCTTTTGACGCGGCCCGATGCCGCCTATCACGGCGCGATCTGGACCGAGGCTGCCAAACCGCTTGGCCCCATCGCCTATGTGCTGCGCGCGCGGGTCAAGCTGCTGCGCGACATCGGCGCCTCGGTCGCGCCGCAAAACGCCTTCCTGACGTTGCAGGGGCTGGAGACGCTGCCTTTGCGCATCCGCCAGCACAATGAAAACGCCCGTCAGGTCGCGGATGTCCTGGCCGCGCTGCCAGGTGTCACCCAGGTGATCTATCCCGGCCTGCAGGGCGGCGAGGCCCGGCGCCGTGCCGATACCTATCTGGAAGGTGGCTATGGCGCACTGATCGGGTTTGAGCTGGAAGGCGGCGTTGATGCCGGCCGCGCTTTCATCGACGCGCTGCAGCTGTTCCATCATGTGGCGAATATCGGCGATGCGCGCAGCCTTGCGATCCATCCGGCCTCGACCACGCATCAGCAGCTGACCGAAGCTGAACAACACGCTGCAGGCGTTACGCCGGGCTATGTGCGGCTTTCGATCGGGATCGAGCATCCGGAAGATATCATCGCCGATCTGAAACAGGCACTTGAGGCGGCATCGGGCAATCGCGACCGCAAGGCCGCGTAAAGATCCGCCGCGAAACCTGGGTGTGAAAACCAGGGCGGGGAGGGGCCGTCTCCTCCCCGCGTCTTACCTTGCAATGCGCCGGATCAGGAGCACAGATTGTCCAGCACCCTTCCCATTCTCGATGTCTCGCGTTTCCATGCCGGGCCTGACGCCCGCGCAGCTTTCGTTGAGGAACTGCGCGCGGTGCTCCATGATCACGGGTTTTTCTACCTGACCGGCCATGATGTCCCGGAGACACTGATCCAGGATCTGAAACGCCTGTCACGGGCGTTTTTCGCGCTGCCCGAGGCCGAGAAGCTGGCGGTCGAGATGGTGAAATCGCCGCATTTTCGCGGCTATAACCGCGCCGGGCTGGAACATACGCGCGGCGAGCAGGACTGGCGCGAGCAGATCGATTTCAATACCGAAGGCGAGCCCCTCCCGGATGGTACAGATCCCTGGAGCCGGCTGCATGGCCCCAACCAATGGCCCGACGCGCTGCCCGATCTGAAACCGGTGGTGCTCGACTATCAGGAACGGGTGACGGCGCTTGGGATCGACCTTTTGCAGGCGATTGCGCTGGCGCTTGGCCTGGAGGCGGATGCGTTCCGCGCGGTTTACGACCCGCAGCCGACCCAGCTTCTGAAGCTGATCCGCTATCCGGGGCGCGATGTGGCCGAGACCGATCAGGGTGTCGGGGCGCATAAGGATGGCGGCATCATCACCATTCTTTTGCAAGACGAGGTCGAGGGGCTGCGGGTCCAGACGCTTGATGGTGACTGGATCAAGGTGCCGCCGCTGCCGGGCACATTCGTGATCAATTCAGGCGAGCTGCTGGAACTGGCGACCAATGGCTTCGTGCGCGCCGATGTGCATGACGTGATCGCGCCGCCGCCTGGGGTAGAGCGGTTTTCCTACGCCTTCTTCCTCGGCGCGCATTACGACGCCGAGATCCCGGTCCTGCCGCTTCCTGAGGCGCTGAAAAGCCGCGAGCGTGGGCTGACGGTCGACCCGCTGAACCCGCTCTTTCGCAATGTCGGGCTGAACCATCTGAAAAGCCGCCTGCGCTCGCATCCCGATGTGGCGCATGCCCATCATGGCGATCTGCTCAGGGCGGGGCTGGCCGGGAACGGCTGAACCGCGCCCCGACGCTCGCTCAGCCGGGGAAAAACCGGTTCGGCGGGCGTTTGAGGCCCAGATGATCGCGCAGCGTCGCCCCCTCATAGTCGCGGCGAAAGAGGCCGCGGCGTTGCAGTTCCGGCACCACTTGGTCGGTGAAATCTGTCAACCCCGCCGGCAGGAAGGGGAACATGATGTTGAACCCGTCAGAGCCGCCCTGATCGATCCATTCCTCCATCTTATCGGCAATGCTTGCGGGCGTGCCGATGAAGGAAAGGCCGGAATAGCCACCCTGTCGCTGCGCCAGCTGGCGGACGGTAAGCCCCTCGCTGCGGGCCATTGCGATCACCCGGTCGCGGCTGGATTTCGACTGGTTGGTCTCGGGCAGATCCTCGGGCAAAGGCGCATCCGGGTCAAAGCCCGAGGCATCAATCCCGAGCGCGATCGAAAGCGAGGCAATCGCGCTTTCATAATAGACCAGACTGTCCAGCGCGGCACGTTTCGCCTTTGCCTCGGCAATGGTCTCGCCCACGATCACAAAGGCGCCGGGCAGGATCACGATATCTTCGCGCGCCCGGCCCGCCGCCACCGCCCGCGCTTTCACATCGGCATAAAAGGCGCGTCCATCGGCGAGGCTTTGCGGCGCGGCAAACACCGCCTCGGCGGTTTCCGCCGCAAGCTGGCGACCGGGCTCGGAGGCGCCGGCCTGCACGATCACTGGCCAGCCCTGCGGAGGCCGCGCGATGTTCAGCGGTCCGCGCACCGAAAGCTCTGGCCCTTTGTGACCCAGCACATGCATCCGGCCCGGGTCGAAATACTGGCCGCTTTGCACGTCGCGCGTGAAGGCATCATCGGCAAATGTGTCCCAGAGCCCGGTCACCACATCATAGAATTCCCGCGCCCGTGCATAGCGGTCGGCATGGTCGGGCTGGTCTTCGCGCCCGAAATTCAGCGCCGCATCAGGGTTCGAGGTGGTGACGATATTCCACCCCGCGCGCCCGCCGGAAATATGATCCAGCGAGGCAAAGCGCCGCGCGACGTGATAGGGCTCGTCATAGCTGGTCGAGGCCGTTGCGATCAGCCCGATCCGTTCCGTCACCGCCGCCAGCGCGGACAGCAGCGTGAAGGGTTCAAACGAGGTGACGGTGTGGCTGCGCCTGAGCGCCTCGACCGGCATATTCAGCACGGCAAGGTGGTCGGCCATGAAAAAGGCGTCAAACTTCGCCGCCTCGAGCCTTTTCGCCATATAGGTCAGATGGCGGAGGTTGAAATTCGCATCCGGCCAGGCACCGGGATAGCGCCATGCGCCGGTATGCAGCGAGACCGGCCGCATGAAGGCGCCCAGGTGAAGCTGACGTTCACGGCTCATGATGACATTCCTGCTAAAGACGGGCAGAGTTTATATCGGGATTTGTAAAATGATATATCGGATTTTTACGATATAAGACAGAATTGATCTCCTGAGAGAGACCCGGCAGAGGTGCGGACATGGATGAGGATCTGATCCTGAAGGCCCTGGCGCATCCGGCGCGGCGGCAGATGCTGGCCTGGATGCGCACGCCGGAGCAACATTTCCCCGACCAGGCGCTGCCCCATGATCTGGGTATCTGCGCCGGGCAGTTCGCGCGTTGCGGCCTCGCGCAATCTTCGGTTTCGGCACATCTTGCGGTGCTGACGGCGGCGGGGCTGATCGTGCGGGAGCGGATCGGACAATGGGTGTTCTATCGCCGGGACGAGGCGGTGATCGCCGCCTTTCGCAGCGCGCTGGCCGCTCTCTGACCGGGTCGGGCGAGGCCAAAGCCAGGCGCCAGGCGCCAGGATGGCATAAAACACCGCCCCCATCCGGCTCGGCGCAGGCAGATCCGCGATATACACGCCAAGGGCGGTATCGGCATAAAACGGCGCCACATCGCGGTGAAACACGTATTGCGCCCGCAGAAAGCCATCCCGCGTCAGTCGGGCTGCACCGAGGCCACCACCGAGAATCCAGGCGCCAGCAGTTCGGCCCGCGCCTGGCCGGGGTCAATCCCGATCCGGACCGGCACACGCTGCGCTATCTTGGTGAAATTGCCGGTGGCATTGGTGCCGGCGATCAGGCTGAATTCCGAGGCCGTGGCGGGCGAGAAACTCTCGATCACGCCGGTAAAGACCTGGCCATGCAGCGCATCGACGCTGAAATGCACTTTCTGCCCGACGGCGAGGCTGTTCAGGCTGCCCTCATTGAAATTCGCGATCAGCCAGAGATCCTGGCCGACATGCGAGACCAGCGCGGTGCCGGGCGAGACATATTGCCCGACCCGGACCGCGATCTGCCCCAGCTTGCCCGCAGCCGGCGCGCGGATCACGGTGTTCCCGAGATCGATCCGGGTGAGCTCCACAGCGGCATTGGCATTGTCGATCTGGGCCTGGGCGCTTGCGATCTGCACCTTTGCATTGGCGAGCTGTTCGCGCTGCACATCCATCGTTGCCTGGGCCTGGGTCTGGGCGGTCAGTGCCTTTTGCAGCGCAAGTTCTGTCTGTTCCAGCGCCGCCTCGGTCGCCACGCCGCGCTCGCGCAGTGATGTGGTGCGGCTGTTGTCCGAGCGCGCCGTCTGGACCGCGAGATCGGCCGAGGCCAGCGCTGCCGCATCCGATTCCAGCACCGCCTCGGCCGAGCGTACATTCTGCACCGCGACCTCCATCGCAGCTTTTGCGCCGGCCAGCCCGGCTTCGGCCTGGGCGAGTTTCTGGCGGTAGATGCGGTCGTCAAGCACCGCGATCACATCGCCCTCGCGCACCTCCTGGAAATCCTGGACCTCCACTTTCGCGATATAGCCGGAAAGCTGCGGGGAGATCGTGGTGACCCGACCGCGCAGATAGGCGTTTTCAGTGGTGGGGGCCGAGGGTGCGAAAGGCGGCAGATGCCAGGCGAAAAGCACCAGCAACAGCCCGGCGAGGCCAATCACCCCGGCGATAATGGTGGGCACAAGGAAGGAACGGCTCATGGCGTCAGCTTTGCTCTGAGGGGGGAGAGGAGGGTTCGGGTTTTGCAACGAAAGCCGCGTTCATCCTGGCCCAGATCCAGTCGCGCAACACATGCAGGACCAGCACTGCAAGCGCGGTCAGCGCGATGAGGAAGGTCAGGAAGTAGGCATCATTATAGGCCATGACCCAGGCCTGGCGCCCGGCCTCGGTCATCAGTTGCGACAGGGTCTGCAGCCGGTCCGCCGCGAGATCGGGGCTTTGCGTGGCAAAAAGCGCGGTGCCCTGCGCCATCACGCTTTGCATCAGCGGGTCGCTGGCAGAGAGCTGTTCAGTCAGGGTGGCGAGGTGGAAGGTCTGGCGATGGGTGGTGAAGGTGGTGAAGATCCCCGATCCGATCACGCCGCCAAGGCTCTGGGTCGCGATGAAGACGATGATAAAGGACAGAAGATAATTCGGTCCCTTTTTCAGCGCGGCCATCAGCCCCATCACCATCGCGGGGGGCATGAACAGCATCGAGGCAAAGCCGATCAGTGCCTGACTGACCAGGAATTGTTCGGGCCGGGTCAGGACCGTTGCCTGTGAATCGAGGAAAGTCGCCGCCGCGATCAGCACCAGCGCCGCCGCATGGAACGCAGGCTCGCGGGTCTGTTTCATCCAGGCCACACAGGCGAGGCCGCCCATCATCGCGGCAAAGCAGATCACCAGAAACAGGCTTTCCATCTGCGACGGCGCAACGCCCAGCACCTGGAACATCCGGGGCGCACCGGTGCTTTGTTCCGACAGAACCAGCCGGAACAACAAAAGCGTCAGCGTCAGATGCAGCATGGCCGGGGTCGCGAGCCAGCGGAAATCGACCAGCGGCGCGCGGCGCCCCAGTTCGATGATCACCGCGAGCGTCAGCGAGATCACCCCACCCGCCAGCAGCCAGCCGATCCAGGGCGCATCGAACCACCAATGGATCGGCCCCATCACGAAACTGATGACAATGGCGGAAAAGCCAAAAGAAATCAGTGCGAAGCTGAGGAAATCCCCGGCTTCGATCACCTTCTCACGCGGCTGTGGTTTCAGTGGCAGCACCCAGACCACCGCAAGCGACATCAGCGCAAGGCCAAGCGCCGCGAAATGCACGCCCGCCAGCCCGCCATCTCCGATCAGCGAGGGCGAGATGACGCGCGCCAGATTGGGCCCGATCAGGATCACCGCCAACACCGCCGGCAGCCCGTATTTCATCTTGGCGGGCGGGCTCAGCGGCTCCAGCATGTAAAGGAATGCAAGCGTCGAAAGCGGCGCGGCGGCACAGCCTGACAGGAATTGCACTACCACCGCCGAGCGCAGATCCGAGATCCAGAGCGCTGAGAAAGCCACCACCGCAAAGACCACGATACTGACCTCGGCAAAGCGGCGCAGACCAAACTGGGTGCGCACCTTGATCAGCATCAGGGGCAGCGTCGCGCGCGGGATCATATAGGCCGCCATCAGCCAGCTGGCATCGGTGGTGCTGACACCCAGATCCCCGGCAATCTGCGGAATATTGGCGCTGACAAAGCCCTGGCCCAGGCCCTGCGCCAGACCGATCAGCACCGAGGCGCAAAAGAACGGCAAGGCCCGGGCGAGGCTCATCCCGGCGAATGCGGTCGGCGGTCCGGCCTGAGCCGATCCGGGCTGAGGGGCGGAGGTCACTTCTCACCGATCCTGGCGGTATTGACCGCCATACGTTGCAAAGCCCGGTCTGTGGCCGCGAGATCTTCGGGCGTGATGCCCTCGAACAGTTCGGCCCGCACCGCGCGCACGAAGCGCGAGATCCCGGCAGAGCGGGCTTTGTCGGTCAGGAAAAGCGCCCGTTTGCGGGCATCGCCATCCATGCCGCGCCGCTCGATGAAGCCAAGCTTTTCCAGCCCGTCGATCTGACGTTTCAGCGTGGGCGCCTCAATGCCCAGATCCTGGGCAAGTTCGGCCTGGGTGGCGCCTTCCATATTGGAAAGCGAGGTCAGAACCCGGGTCCTGGCCAGCGTCAGCCCCAGCTCTTCGGCGCGCGCGTCGTAATTGCGGCGCAGCTCGCGCATCACATACAGCAAGAGATCGAGGGTCGGAGGCCGGGGTTCCATTTGCTTACCATGCTAACTTGTTAGTCAGGAAACTGATATGCCTCACGCCGCTGCTGGTCAAGCCGGGGCTCCGCACCAAGGATGGCGCCCAATGCGCGCATTTGCACAAGAACGTCGGCCCAGGCGCTGTCGACACACTCTGTTCTGGCCAGGCCTTGGTCAGGCGGGGCGGTGCCGGTCATCCGGGCGCGGCAGCTTGCAGCAAGGTGGCGCAGGTTCGCCTCCAGCCCGGCAGGGGGTGTGTTTCCGTTGCGCATCGCCACCAGCAGCGCATCGCCCAGCAGCAGCGCCGAGGCGCCCAGCCGGATCGCGTCATGTTCGACACGTTCCGCCTCGCGCCGCACCCGATTGGCAGCTATGCGCCCCCGCAGCGACCAGCGCGCCTCATATCTGGCGCTGTCAATGCCGTTTTGCAGCGCGCCGATGGTTTCCTGAACGCGCGACAGATGGCTTTGCGCAATCTCGGCGCGGCGCGGGGTTGTGTCCTGCAGGGCCTGAGCCGCGAGGTCGAGCCCGCCCGCGATCCGGGTCAGCAATTCGCTCATGGCGCGGTCGATCTGACGCAAAGGGTCGGGCGTCAGCAGGACCTGGCTGAAGAAAAGCCCGACCCCCACACCGATGATCACATCCTGCATCCGGTGCCAGCCTGCACTGTCCGCCCCCATTGCCAGCACCAGAACCGCCGAGACCCCGGCCTGGATCGGCACCACCGCCGGCAGGCCGAAGGACGCGCCGACCATCATTGAAAGCAGAATTGCCACGATCATGCGCAACAGTGACATGGTCGGCCCCTCGATCCCGGTAACAGGCAATTGCAGCGCCGCCTCGCCGACGAGAATACCGATGGCCACCCCCAGAATGATGCCGGTCGCCTGCCGTCCGTGATTGGGCAGCCCCGGCGCGAGGCAGACGATTGCGGTCACCATGGCAAAAACCGGATGGGTATGGCCGAACAGCCAGCTTGCCAGCAGCCAGGCAATCGCGCCGGCGGTTGCAGCGGCCAGGGCATCGCGCCCCGCTGCCGTCATGCGCTGCAGCTGCAGTGGCAATCTATCCATGGGGAGGGCTTTCTTTTGACATCTGCGGCAAGGCGAAACGGCGCGCAGGTCGCCCCGCGCGCCGGTCTTCAGATCACATGGACCACATCATACGAGCCCGATCATACGCTACAAAGCACGAAGGTCATTCCAGCCGGTAGGCAAGAACCGAGTCGCCGGGCGTGGTGCCAAGCGAGCCATGACCTCCGGCTGCAACGACGATATATTGCTTCCCGTCAGCACCGCGATAGGTCATCGGCGTGGCCTGGCCCCCGGCGGGAAGTCTGGCCTGCCACAGCGTCTCGCCGGTCTGCATGTCATAGGCGCGCATGATGTCATCCAGCGCCGCCGCGGTGAAGGCGACACCCCCCGCCGTGGTCAGCGTGCCGCCATGGGCCAGCATCCCCATTTCGAACGGGATCGGAAAGCTCACGCCCATGAATTTCTGCCCGGCCACAGTGCCGTTGCGGTATTTCCAGGCGGTTTTGCCATTCGTCAGGTCAACGCCGACCCGTATACCCCAGGGTGGCGTGTTGCAGGGCACGCCCAGGCCCGAGCGGAAATGCTGGATCGACACCGCATAGGGTCCGCCAAGGTTCTCATTCCCCGGTTTCGCCTCGCCCCCGGACATATCATCCTGGAACATCGGTTTCGTCAGATCGCCTTCGGGACGCGGATAGAGCTTATAGATATAGGGCAGATATTGCGGCGTACCGATCAGCCATTTATTCACCGGATCCACCGTGACCGAACCCCAGTTGAAGACCCCGATATTCCCGGGCCAGACGATCGAGCCGGTGGTGGTCGGCGGCGTCCAGGAATTGCCGTCATAGCGGTTCGACACAAAGGTCGTGCGGCACTGGATCTGGTCGATGGGCGAGGCCCCCCACATATCCGCCTCACGCAAAGGCGCAGGCGCGAAAGTCAGCGAAGACATCGGCTGTACGGCAGAGAGCTTTTCGCCGGGAATATCGCTGTCTGTCGAGACCTGCACCTCGGATACCGGCAGGATCGGTGTGCCGTCACGGCGGTCGAGCACCCAGAGATTGCCGATTTTCGTCGGGATGATGATCGCAGGCGTATCCACGCCATCCTTCGGCAGGTTGAGAAGCACCGGCTGCGAGGGGTTATCGCGGTCCCAGAGGTCATGATAACTGGTCTGGAACTTCCATTTCAGCTGGCCGGTCTCCAGATCAAGCGCGGCCAGCGCATCGACAAAGGCCTCCTGTTCGGGCGTGCGCGCAATGCCGACCTGGTCGGGAGAGGCATTGCCGAAGGGGATATAGACCATCCCCAGCGTCTCATCGGCCGCGAATTGCGTCCAGGCGACGTTGGAATTGGGCACATAGGTCTCACCAGGGGCAAGCGGTGCGGTATCGTCGGGCTTGCCCGCATCGAATTTCCATACGACCTTGCCGGTGCGCACATCATAGGCGCGGATCACACCCGAGGGGTTGTTCTCATAGTAGTTATCGGCAATCGCCGAGCCGAGGATGATCAGATCCTTCGTCACCAGGGGCGCCGAGGTCTGCTGATAGCTTGCCCGTTCGGTATCGGTCATACCCTCAAGCAGGTTCACATAACCATTCTCACCGAAAGTGGTGCAAAGTTCGCCGGTATCCGCGTTGACCGTGTAAAGCCGTGCATCGACCGAAGAGGCCACGATGCGTTTCGGGCATTCCGCCACAGCCGCAGTGATCGCCGCCTGATCCTCGGGCGTGTCTGACGGGGGCGCGGTATAGCCAGTGGAATCATTCCATGAAACACCGCGACAGGTCTGGTGCTGATAAAAGGCGTCGCGCTTCATCATCGGATCAAACGACCATTTCACCGCGCCGGTCTCGGGCACCAGGGCCTGGATGATGTTATGCGGGGTGCAGAAATACAAAAGCCCGTTCACTTTGATCGGGGTAGCCTCGAAGGTGTATTCCTTGGAATCCTCATCCGCCTTGCGCAGATCGCCGGTGTGATGTTCCCAGGCAAGCGTCAGCCCTTTCACATTCCCCGTGTCGATATCCCTCAGCGCAGAATAGCGCTGACCGAGATTGGTGCCGCCATAGGCCGTCCAGTCTTCTGCGGGATAGGCCACCCCCGAGGGATCCACGAGCCCGTCGCCGATATTGGCCTGCTTGGTCAGCGCGCCCCTGATCTGCGCCGGGTCGATAAACCAGGAACCCACTGCCAGCACGATGATCACCGCCACAGTGCCGCCAAGCAGCGGATAGCCGGGGCCAGAGCGGCCCGACCGCGCGCGGATCTCACTTGCGAAGACCGGGATGCAAAGGATCAGGCCGAAGGCCAGGAGCAGCGCCCCGCGCGGGATCCACTGCCATTTGTCGAAACCGACCTCGTAAAGCGTCCATAGGAAGGTGATGATCAGCGTTACCGCATAGACACCCAGACCGCTCTGATGCCGCCGGATCAGCCCGATCCCCGACAGGATCAGGCCAAGTGCTATGACGATATAGAACCAGCTGCCCCCGGCAGCTGCCAGCCCGTATCCGAGCCAAAGAACCCAAAGGCCGAAAAGGCCGCAGATGGCACCCATGATGATGGAGAACACGACATAACCCCCTGATTGATCCCAATCGAAGACAGACATTTGGGGCCGGAGTGGCGGAGATTGTCGGTTTCAGTAGACAGCTGCGTTGCCGTGTCGATGGAACCGTCGGGCTCCCGGACCTCGTAAATCTGTAACGCGGGCGCGGCATTGGCGGTTCCCTGGGCCCGGAAGAATTCCTCGCTCAGACTTCCTTGCCGGGCCGGCAGATACCGCCTCACGCGACAGGCGCATCATGAGCGCGCCGCGCTGAAGTGATCCATAACCCATTCGGGCCCCGCCGCCGACCTGTTGCGCGGCGGGTCGGATTTTGCTTCAGGATCCGCGCGCGCCGCCGGGTAACCGCCACAGAAATGGGAGACCATCGTGACCGTGGAAGCCGATGTTCAGTCGATGGGCCAGCTCATGTCGACAGCCTGCGCAATATGGTCGCGCGGTGCCTCAACAGGCTGAAGAACAGCCGGCGGCTGGCGACCCGCCACGACAAAACAGCAGACCGTTTCTTCAGCTTCATCGACATCGCCCGTATCAGGCTATGGCGCCGGCATTTGTCAACATGACCTCGTTAAACACCTATTATAAATCATTAAAGTTTCCACACAAATAACCCCAGGTCGTAAGGATTGAGATCGCTCAACCCAGGGGGCAAAAAATTCTTGACTCAGCGATGCATGTTCACCCTGATGAACAAATCTTTCTCTACAGAGGGGCTCAGGAAGAAAAAATTTCCACAAATTAACTCGCAAGGAGGCGACGGGTGTTACTTCAAAGATCACGAACCGTGTTGAATGCGGTATCCTGTGCTGGAGCAATTTTGCTATCCGCAACAATTGCGAAAGCCGATTTGCAGCCGGCTGCGGTTTACCAGCCGATCACCGTTACGGCAGCAGAGGAAACGATTGTGCTGACCGGGCGCGATATGACCTATGACCAGGTTATTCGTATCGCGCGCGACGGTGCGAAGATCGAGCTGAGCGCCGAAGCCATCCAGCGCTCGAAAGATGCTTACGGGCTTCTTTTGCAGGGCGCGGCGGAGGGGATGCCCATCTACTGGTTCAACAGGGGGGCAGGCTCAAATCGCGAAACGGTGATCTTTGAAGGCGATCCGACAACACCAGAGAATGCAGCCTTCCTGGCCGATCAGCAGCTTACGCGCTTTGCAAATGGCGCGAGGGGCGGTTACGGGCCGGAAATTCATGAAGAAGAACTCGTGCGCGCAATCATGGCAATTCGCGCGAACTCCCTGACATATGAGGCGGCAAGCCCGGCGCTTCTCGCCATGCTTGTCGAACTGGTCAACCGTCGCGTCACGCCTGTTGTCATGTCACGGGGCACACTTGGGGAAGGCGACCTTCCCACCATGGGCAATATCGCGGGCACTATGGTCGGAGCTGGCGAAGCCTACTTTGATGGCGAGCGTATGTCGGCAATGGAAGCGCTTAAGCGCGCGGGGCTGGAACCACTTGCCCCGACAGGTGCCGATCAGGCCGCGCTGATCAGCACCAATGCCTATGCCTATGCGCAGGTTGCCCTTGTTCTGTCCGACGCACGCGAAGTGCTGGAATGGGCGGATCTCAGCTATGCCATGGCATTGAACGGCATGAACTCAAGTCTTACGCCGATTTCGGCGCCGGTTCAGTCCATGCGACCCTATGACTGGTTGAACTGGAACGCAGAGAAAGTGCTGGACATGGTCCGCGGCAGCTATCTTTTCGAGGTAGACCCGATGCGCATTATTCAGGACCCGATCAGCATGCGCGCATCAACACAACGCCATGGCTCGGCATGGTACGCCTGGGCTGAGCTGCGCGATTCACTTCATATCTCGATCAATGGCTCGGATCACAACCCCGCAGTGGTTCCCGGCATTTCCCCCGACAGCTCATGGGAGCTGAGCAGCCCGCATTTTATGCGTTTCTACGTCAAGGGCGGGGAACTCAGCAACGGAATGTCAGGGTATATCTTTTCGAATGCAAACTGGGACCCCTACCCGATTGCCAATCAGATAGAGGCCTTCAATATCGCCCTGACCAATATGGGCGTGGCTGTTGCTCAGCGTATTGAGCGCTTCAACAATCCGTTCTTCACCGTCATCAAGCCGGATGAGGTTGTTGAAGCCGATATCAAGAGCAGATTGCCGGTCGCGCATGGCGGCTATCTTCCCAGCGATTTGTGGCAGGAACTGGCGCAGCTTGGGATGCCGCTGACCCCGAATGGGCAGGCGATCGTAGCCACCGTCGAAGATCTTGAGGCCCAGACCAGACTGAAGGGTCAGACCGCCCGCAAAGCCGTGGATGTCCTGTCGCACCTTGTCGCGCAGGACCTGATGACGGCGAGCTACTGGATGGATATCCGGCGGCTGCAGGACCCGTCGCGGAAGTTTGGCGAAGCGCCGACGGCAGCGCTGGCCGCTTTGCGAAATGCTGTTCCCTGGGAAATGGCACCTGCGGACCGCCCCTATCGCAATCAGGGGCAGATCATCTATGATTTCATGTGGGAAACACCCGCCGCAACCTTCTATTCCGGCGGCCCTGAAGAACCCGCTGCGGCGCCGATCCCCCGCGCGGGCATGATGCCAAACTAATGCCCTCTGCAGTGCCAGGGCCACGACCCTCGCGATTACTATAAGCAGCGGAGCCGCCCGGAGATGTCCCGGGCGGCTGTTTTCATTGCCGATTTTCTGAAACCTCGCGGAAGCGCAGAAGATCTAACCGAATTGCTGTGGGCATACGCCAACGAGCGCCCAAACCGGGTAGCCGGATGAAGCACCACTAGAACCGGCGCCGAAGATCTTCGATCTCAGGACAGGCGAGATGCTGCAGCGTGCCGAAGCGCCGTGCCTGTCGCGGATTCAGCTTGAGCATGTCAATATTCGCCGCTGCCAGCGTCTTTTCTAAGAGCCGATAGTATGGGCCGGTCGGCTCAAAGACGCCGCGCAATCTCACCACCCGCCGCCACATCAGAATTCGTCAAAAAATAAAGGAAAACCAGAAATAAATCCGGCGTGAAGCAGAGCATAAATGCAAGGGGGTATAATGATAGTGAATTATACTTTGAAAATTTGCAGGACGGAGATGGGAGGGTGCAAAACTCCGCCCGGTGACCAAAGGCCTCTCAGCACTGAGACCAAAGACCGAAAGGGTAAAAGAATACCATTGCGCACACATCATATATGTTCGCAACACGGCAAGGTTAATATAAATTACAACTACTGCG
Source organism: Rhodobacter sp. 24-YEA-8 (assembly GCF_900105075.1). Lineage (NCBI taxonomy): Bacteria > Pseudomonadati > Pseudomonadota > Alphaproteobacteria > Rhodobacterales > Rhodobacter > Rhodobacter sp. 24-YEA-8. Next base: position 109,432 of record NZ_FNSK01000003.1, on the reverse strand, counting down.
CCAGATAAGAGTCGCAGGTCACGCTATGCAAAACCAAATCTGCTTGAGCAACTCCAATCCCGAGGATATCGAGCAATAACTGAATAAACTCATCGACACCAAGGTTTTGCAGTAAACGAGCAATGCTATCTGCCAAAGCGGCGAGGACACCCAAGAGCGCCCCCAGAACCACATTTACTGTATTTACGATGGCACATAGCAAGGCGACAAGCAAACCCCGGCAGGTTCTGACCTGTTCCCGAAGATCGTCACGAGTAGCTCTCAGGTAGTCTGCAGTGTCACTGATAAGTCCGGTTACATTCATATTTCTGGTTTTAACGGGCACCGCTTTGCCTACCTGTCCTTTCAGGACCCGAACCTGCACAGGTTTGCCGCCGAGGCTGATTTTTTTGGTATCTGGCGGTATGTTAGCGCGGGTATCAAGCAAGCCCACGGTGAGCGATATGTTAAGCACACTTGTATTTACATCAAAGAGGGCCATAAGATCGCTGTCATCTGTAGCAGCGCAGTTTAAGCTCACAATTGTCGCTTCGGCAGTTGCTGCGCTGAGGTTCAGGGTCACATCCAGAAGATTTGCTTCGCCAATATTAAGTACCGCTGCTTTTACAGTCGCGCCAATCTGAGCCATTCTGGCGCTGAGCGGGGGGAAATCATCCACATGTCCGATAGCGATCTTAGGTGGGTCCCCGAGATAAAGTCCGACATTGACATTGGCAAGCCTGCCGAGATTCAAATTCTCAGAAGACTCTATCAGCGTTCCACTTGGCGGCCAGAGGCCAACAAAGGCCATTGCCATATCGAAGGCGTTTATTCTTACATCGTGGAGTATCTTACCGGCCTTCACCCCAAGAAGTTTAGGCGATATATTAAGGATGTCGGCAAAAGTCGTATTGCCGGAACCGACCGGTGTCGGATTAAGGGCAATATTTCCGACATTCGATAGCGCCAACAATCTGGCCAGCAAGTGCACCTTGTTGACCTGAGCATTCAGCAAGTTATCGAATGTTAAAGCATCTAGCCCAACACCTGAATTAATCAGCCCACCCAGAAGTTCGTCGAGCCGAACACCCGCACTTGCAAGACCATTCGGTCCCAGGACCTCTCCGTTCAGTTGCAAGCCAATTTTTGACAATGCGGGTCCCAGAAGAGAACGATTAGTATCAACACTCAGAAGGCGATTGCGAAGGCTGAACACGACCAGGCCACGCTTCGCTCCGACCGCAGCACGTCGGATAATGATATTTTTTTCGTCGAGAACAGGCCCCAGCAATATCGGATTGAATTTTGACGGCACGATTACCTTCACTGCACTTGGTCTCGCGGCTAACTCATCCCGGACAAACTTACCTGTATCGGAGGCAATGTAGCCGAACTCGAAGCTGCTGTCAGAAAGTGAAATTGAGCCATAGCGATCATTCGAAGTCACGGTTTGGCGAGCGTTCTCCCTTACAGCCGCCTTGTTGGGAAGGTACTTGCTTGACGTCAGCGCCGCCAGGTCCGCCTGAGATTGAACATATCGCTTTTGCGCATTCAACTGAGCAATGTCTGTCGCCACCCCCCCCACCAGCAGTATCAATGGCAGGAGCACGACAAGAAGTATAGACAACGCACCCGATGTGTCTGAGGCAAAACGGTGATAAACGTGCATTTCCAGCCTGTAGAAGGTAAGTGGAGGTGCGCAGTTCCTGCCAGAGTACGTCTGACCAGCACAAATGCAACCATTGATTGCATCCCGCATTGTCACTCCACCCATTCTCCCAAAACGCCCCTCCGAAATGCTCGCCAGAAACGTTTCGTGAGCATCGGAGTGCATTTCATCGTCAGGCGCACAAAACGCGCGACGCGGCCCTATTCTTCTTGATTGCTCACGAAGAGAGCGCTCCATTTGGGATCATTTTCATGACTTTAAGCCCTCTCTCACCTCATCTCGCGGCATCTCTTCACTCGTTGTGCACACTGATCGCAGACGCACTTCTGTCAGCCTCCGCAGTTCCTGATCCCGTCTGGCTTCCCACAGATGTCGAATGTTACCGAAGATTTCTCTTCAGCAGGCCAATAGCGTCGAAGATCGCGTCATTGCCTTAAGACACGAATACGCGCAGCGCGCCGGATTTTTTCCTTGATGTCCAAAATCCGAAAGTCATCTGCCTGGCCTTCCTGGGCGAACTCACCCTGCCGTTCATCAAGAAGCGGCAGCCATCCCCGCCCGACATTCAGATAAGCTCCGTCCGGCAGGCCCGGATACTTAGCGACTTTATCACCTCTCTTCAGAGCGGCAGGCCAGTACTGCCCGACCGACCGGGTCACGGCTATGATCCTGAAACTTCATATCCCACTGCGCTGTGATACTGGCTGCGACAGCAGGTTCCGGGCATTCCGGATAAACCTGCCCACTCTGCGCGAGGTGATTGTCAGTACTGCCGATAGGGTGTTGCCACCGGGAATGGCGGCTCGAATGTGGTCTGCCGCCAGCTTTCCGGCCTCGGCGACAGCCGCCTTCGCTTCGGTCAGCCGGGCCCGGGCCATCAGCGCTGACGCATGGTGCAGGCAAACAAAGATCGCCGCCTTGTCGGCCCGGCTGCGCGCCTGCACCTGCATGGCCAGACGGCTGATCGACAGCGCCTCCTCGCAGTCACCGGCATTCAGGGCCATCAGCATCGAGACCGTGCTTTGCGCCATGGCCAGCACCGGATCGCTGCTGATCGCATCGCGCAAAGCGGGCCCGAAACCTGCGCGCCAGGCCGGATCAACCGGCATATCTGCCGAGATCCGGATGACAGCCGTGAACACATCGACCCAGGATCGGATCTGCCGCATATCCTGCGATGTATCAAATCGGGTAAAGCCATCAGTCAGGCTCGCGGCATTCTCAAAATGCACCTGAGCCTCGTCAAAGGCGCCAAGGCGGATCCGTTCATAGATCATCCCGAAGAAAGTCAGCGGCCTGGTCAGGACGCTTGCAGCCAGGATCGGCTGCGCCAGCGCAAGATCCGGCCCCTGAGCCAGTGAGACCACAACTGCACCCGCCGCGTCGACGCGGGACATCGCCTCTTCATCCGACCAGATGGCCAGCCCGTGACGGATCTCGCCATCGGGATCGTGGTTCTGCGCGCTCCAGTGGACCGCAAAGTGCCGGATCTGAGTGGCGCGCTCGGGATGAAAGAGTGAATAGCCCCATGTTTCGTGGACGCCTTCTTTGCTAATTTTGAGGCAAGGAGGCCATGATGGGCACAGCCACTTTCAGCGACGACTTCAAGCGCGATGCGGTCGCTCAGATCACGGAGCGGGGCTACCCGGTCAGCGAGGTTTCTGAACGGCTCGGGGTGAGCAAGCACTCGCTCTATGCCTGGAAGCGCAAGTTCGCGAAGACGGCATCAGGCGAGACCGAGAAGGATGCCGAGATCCGCCTGTTGAAGCGGGAGCTGGCACGGGTTTCCGAGGAGCGCGACATCCTAAAAAAAGCCACCGCGTATTTCGCCAGGGATGCAAAGTGAGATACGCGTTTGTGGCCGAGCATCGGAGGCAATTTTCTGTCCGGGCAATGTGTCGCTGCCTGCGCATCCAGCCAAGCGGGTTCTATGCCTGGCTACAGGCTCCAATGAGCGTGCGCGCTCAGGAAGACAGGCGCCAAACTGAGCTGCTGCACAAGGCCTGGACCGAGAGCGGGAAGGTCTACGGCTATCGCAAACTTCACGATGACCTGATTGATCAAGGTGAAAGCATCTGCCCGAACCGGGTTGCCCGGCTTGCACAGCTTGCGGGGATCAAGGCGGAGATCGGCTATAAGCGCCGCCCCAGCAGCTATGGCGGCAAGCCATCGGTCGTGGTCGACATCGAGCCGGTGAACGCCACCGGTTCGAGAGAACCGGCGAGGCCTCGACCGGCAGTTCGACGTCGAAGCACCAGACTGGGTGTGGGTGACCGACATCACCTACATTCGGACGCAGGAAGGTTTTGCCTATCTTGCCGTTGTCATCGACCTCTATTCCCGGCGTGTGGTCGGCTGGTCGATGCAAAGCCGTCAGACGACAGATGTCGTCTTGCAGGCCTTGCTCATGGCTGTCTGGCGACGCAAGCCGAAGAACAAGGTGCTGATCCATTCGGACCAGGGCAGTCAGTTCACCAGCATGGATTGGGCTGCGTTTCTGCGCGCCCACAATCTTGAGCATTCGATGAGCCGCCGCGGCAACTGCCACGACAACGCAGTCGCCGAAAGCTTCTTCAACCTGCTCAAGCGCGAGCGGATCAGACGCAGGACCTACCGGACCCGCGAAGACGCAAGGCAGGACGTGTTCGATTACATCGAGATGTTCTACAACCCGAAGCGCAAGCATGCGAGAAACGGGATGCTGTCGCCCGCCGAGTTCGAACGGCAGCAGAAGATGAGACGCGAAGGCGTCTAAGAAACTCGGGGCTATTCAGAGGTCAAGCCTGTCGCGCAGATGACGGGCAAAGGCCGGCATGAGGCTGAACCAGCCGGGACGGCTCTCGCTTTGATGCAGAAACAGCCCGTCTTCGAACAGATGGCGGGAAAGGCATGGCGCACCGGCATCATCAGGGCGGGCCGCGGCGGGCAGCGCGGCCAGAAGTGACGCCGGGAAATCGCCGAAAACCGACAGATCCATCAAGAGCGCCCGCTCTTGCCTGGTGAGGCAAGCCTGCATCCAGTCGTCAATCCACAGGCTCAGGCTGGAAGGCAGCGGCTGGCTGATGCCATCCCGACGCATCAGCGCAAATGCCCGCCCTGTTTCGCGTGACAAAAGTCCCAGCCCCAGTGGCCAGCCCCGGGTGAACTGATGCAAAAGCTGCGTCTCGCGCGAGGGTTGGATCTGGATCTGCGTCTGGCCGAAAAGCACCGCCGCTTCCTGCGGGGTAAAGGCCAGATCGCTGCCGGTGATGAGGCACGCTCGCCCGGCAATCCATGCATCCCGCAGGGGCTGTGGCAAGGGGCCGTTCAGGGCGATCACAATGCGCTGGCGCGGCAGACGTGCGCCGATCCCTTTCAGAAGGTCACTGGACCAGGTGCCCGCATCAAACAGCAGCGTGCCGTCATGGGGGCGCCCGCCAGGTTTGCCGCCGCCGTCCAGTGGCAGTCCTGGCTTCGCGCGCGCAAGGCCTGTGCCAGGGCCAGCAGGGTCATGGACTTGCCGCTGCCTGCCGGGGCGCAAAGTACAATAAGGGGCGCCGCAGCCCGCAGGATCAGCCCGACCAGCGCCTCGCGCGGCAGAAACGGCTGTGCGGCAAGCGGCTCCTGGCCGGGCTCTGTTGAAATCATCGCGGCACAGCCATGAGGCGGAAAATATCCGAAAGGTGAAATCTCAGCGGAAATGATTAGGGAGAGTTGCCCCTGGCGGCAAGCAGCAGCATCGCAGAACCTACCCCTTTTGGTTGAGTGTGCGTCCAGGATGCCGCCCGATAGAGCAGTCAGCACATGCCCTGATGTTTGGGGCCTTACGGCACAGCGCAGCATTGCGGGACCGGCCGGGAAGGGAATGGGAATGTCTGTTGAAGAAACCGTAAGCCACAGTCTTGGGGAACGCCTGAAACAATCGCTCGTCGGTATCGGCACCGGGGCCGCGCTCATCAGTGCCATGGTGGGTGCGCTGTTCTGGAATGAGGGCCGCGCTGTCCAGACGGCAAGATCGCTCAGCGAGGGCGCGGGCCTTGTGGTCGAGCGCCCGGCTGATCAGATCGACCCGGTTTTCAACGGTGCGCTGATCCATGTTGCGGGCGCCACCTCGGCCAGCGCCCCGATCCGTGACCCGGATTTCGGGCTGGAGTTTGCCGGCCTGCGCCTCGATCGCAAGGTCGAGATGTATCAATGGGTGCAAAGCAGCCGGACTGAGAAAAGCACCGCCACCGGCGGCACCGAGACCCAGGTCACCACCTATAGCTATGCGACGGACTGGCAGAGCAGCTGGCAGGATCCGGCCGGCTTTAAGGAACCGCAGGGGCATGCCAATCCGCCGATGGCCTATGCCTCGCTGGGGCGCATTGCCGAAGGGGTCAGCGTTGGCGCCTATGGGCTGGAGGAGGATGCCGTGTCGCAGCTGGGCGCAGGCCCCGCGCAACGGCTGAGCGAGGACCAGCTTGCCACGATCCGCGCGGCGGTTGCGCCCGGCACCCTTGCCACGATCCATCAGGGCACTCTCTACCTTGGACGCAATCCCGAAAGCCCGGCGGTCGGGGATTACCGCATCACCTACAGCCTTGTACCACTTGGGGTGATCTCGGTGATCGGGCGCCAGCATGACAGCGGCCTTGGCCGGTATCGCACCGACAGCGGCAACGCGCTTTTGATGGTGGAGAAGGGCAGTCGCGACGCGAAGGACATGTTCGCCACGGCGGCGGACAGCAACAGCACCACCACCTGGGGGCTGCGGATCGGGGCGGTGATCGGTCTGATTGTCGGATTTGCGCTGATCCTGCGGCCGCTGACGGTGCTGGCCAGCGTGCTGCCCGTCCTTGGTGCGGTCATGGGCTTTGGCACCGGCCTGATCGCTGCCCTGATGGGGAGCAGTCTGGGCCTTCTGGTGATCGCCTTTGCCTGGTTTGCCCATCGCCCGCTGGTCTCGCTCATCGCAATGGCCGCCGTGGCGCTGCTTGCAACTGCACTGATCGTGCTGGCCCGCAGGGGCAGAAGCACCGCTGCCCTTGCCGGCGAATGACCCCAGGCGGCCCGGCCCTGGCCTGCCTCGGGGGGGCCGATGACATCGCCATGCTGCGGGGCCAACTTGCGGCATGGCACATTCTCCAGATGGACAGCTGATATGCCTCGCCTTTTTCTGATCGCAGCCCTGAGCCTTACACCGCTCGGGCCCGCCTCTGCCCAAAGCTATAATGTCGCGGAAACACTCACCGATATGGGCCGCAGTTATTGCGCCATGTCCTTTGTCCGCGACATCGGGGATTTCGACAGCCAGCCCTTCCTGCGCGACCTTGTGGCCATGAACTACCCGCAAGAGGCCTTCTGCACCTGCGTTGCCGCCGAATTCCGCGGCTCGGGCGATGACGAGATGACCGCCTGGCTGCTGGACGAAATCGAAGAAGAGAGCGATTATGCGCTGATGGCATCCTTCCTGCGCGCAAGCTTCGTGGCCTGCATGCCCGATGCCGATTTCGCGGCAGCGGCGCGCGAGGACGGTCTTGGCATTGACCTCGGTCTTGAGAAGAGTGATCTGAATTTCACCCTCTCAGACGTAGCAGCGCAGGAGGATGACACCGGCCCGACCATTGAAGAGGTCCTTGCCGACAATGTTTTTCCCGCCGATGAGGGGGACATTCAGGCCTGCCGCATGGCCTTCGACGACACCATGCTGCTCCCTGGCTTCGATCCGATGGATGCTAAGGCCCGGGTCAGGCAGGCGGGACAGACGCTGGATGAAGTCTGCAGCTGCGCCGGGTCCTATATCGCCGCATTGGGAGAGCCCTTCCAGGCCGAGGTCGAAAAGGCAATGAACCCCGCGACGATTTATGGATCATCGCTGGCAGGGGGTATCAGCATGTGTATTGAAAGCTGAGCGCGGTATTTGGCGAGGCAGCGCTCCTCTCCTTTTTCCACAAACAAGTGGAATGAGGCACACATTCCGGCATCCGAGGCTCAGCGTGAGCCGGCACAAAGGTCAGCTGCCTGAATGACCGCTGTCCCAAGCTCGCTGCGGGCGCCACGCTGCGCCGCTTTCAGACCGCTCTACGCCCAATCAACGTTCATGAGCATGCTTCTGCCTCCCTAAGCGCACCGTGGGCGACAGGTGGCTCTCCCATCAGGTCAGCCCTTCATTCAGGCGCGCCCAGAGCCCTGTCGCAACCGGCCCGCCAGAATGATCTGTATCTTGACGTGGAAAGGCTGCGCATAAGCGCCAGCCCGATTTCCGAACGGATGCAGTTGATAGATCCGCGCCGGTTGCGATGAGGCGCCGGAATATGCGATGATCGGCGGCGTATAGGAGAGGTTCTGCCCCCCATGAAAGCCGCTCGACGAACGATCTGACACCGCCTCTGCTTTTGCGGAGGCCCGCTTCGCACGCCGCTGGCCGGCAGTGCGCGGTAACCGCGTGCCCTCAGGGCAAGCGATCAGATCGATCTTCAAGCGAGACCCAATATGCAGAACGCATTCGAAAGCCCGTTCAAGGGCGTGACGCTGGACAAGCAGGTCACAAATCCGAATATCATCGTCGGGCGCTACAGCTATTACTCCGGCTATTATCATGGTCACCCCTTTGACGATTGCGCCCGCTATCTCCTGCCGGACCAGGGCGCGGACCGGCTGATCATCGGGAGTTTCTGCTCGATCGGCTCCGGCGCGGCCTTCGTCATGGCCGGAAACCAGGGTCACCGCGCCGATTGGGTCAGCACCTTTCCGTTCTACTGGATGCCAGAGGTGCCCGCCTTCGCGGGTGCAGGGAATGGTTTCCTGCCGGCCGGCGATACGGTGATTGGCAACGATGTCTGGATCGGCTCCGAGGCGATCATCATGCCTGGGGTCCGGATCGGCGATGGCGCCGTGATCGGCACCAGGGCGCTGATCACCAAAGACGTCGAGCCATATGCCATCATGGGCGGAAATCCGGCCAGGTTGATCCGGAAGCGGTTCGAAGACCGGCTGATCGGAATGCTTCTGGAGATGCGCTGGTGGGACTGGCCGGAGGACCAGCTCAGGGCGGCGATGCCCCTTTTGACGAGCGGTGACGTCGCGGAGCTTCACCGCCGTTGGGCGCTTCAGTCCTAGTGTGACAGGCGGGCCACGTCAGCCCTTCCGGGGGCGGGCGTGGCTTTGGCACGCAATCGGACGCGCGGCCAATCAGGGCGGAACCTGCAGCGCCGCCGGTTCAACCACATCGTGGATGCGGGCCAGCAGCCAGCGCAGCGCGGGATCCGCGCGGCGCCGTCTGGCATAGAGCGCGCTGAACGGGATCAGGGGCAGGGGAAATGGCGGTTCCAGAACCGTCAGCGGATGAACTTTGAGCGGCAGGCTGCGCCGGGCCACGGTCAGGATCAGATCGGTGCCGGGGATGACCTGAGGCGCGATGCCCCAATGCGGCAGGACAAGCGCCACGTGCCGGGGCCCATCCTGTGCATCAAGGGCCAGATCGAGCTCGGTGGCGAATTCGCCCTGCACCGCAACATGCGCATGAGCTGCCGCCCGGAATGCTTCGCGTGTCATCCCGTCAGGCAGGGGCGGTTGATGGGCGCGATCGACCACACAGACATAGCGATCTTCCAACAGAAGCTCCTGTGCCAACGGGGCGGGCACTGCAGGGAAGACGCCAAGCGCGAGGTCCAGCGTGCCATCTGTCACGCCCGCGATCATGGCTTCGCGGCTATGCTGGGTAATGATCAGCTCTATGCCGGGTGCTTCACTGCGCAGGCGTTGCATCAGCCCGGGCAGAAGAAGGCCCGCCCCGTAATCCGACATGGCAAGGCGAAACACATGCTCTGTGGCCGGGTCGAACCCCTCCGGCCCAAGTACACTGCGGATCTGGGCCATGGCTTCGGTCAATGGCCGGGCAAGTGCGAGGGCGCGAAGTGTCGGCAGCATCTGCCCGCTCTCACGCCGGAACAGCGGATCCCCGAGGAGAAGCCGCAACCGGCCGAGGGCATGGCTCATGGCGGGCTGGCTCATATTCAGCCGGGCCGCCGCACGGGACAGGTGCTGTTCGGCCAGCAGGGCATCCAGCACAACGAGCAGATTCAGGTCAATGGAACGAAGATTATTCATGCCAGACATAGTATGGGAAGATTATCGACTTTCCCATATACATTGAGAATGACGTATTCCGGGGCCAACCAATCAACGGAGTCCGGAATGCCAGCCCTTGTCCTTTTTCTTATTGCCCTGATTGCCGGCGCGCTGGTGCCATTTCAGGGCGGAGCCAATGCCGCGCTTGGCCGGGCACTTGGTCATCCGCTCTGGGCCGCAATTGCCTCACTGATCGTCAGCCTGATCTGCATTCTGCCGGCGCTGATCGCATTGCGGGTGCCGATGCCGGATCCGGGTGCGGCCCTGGCACAGCCGAAATGGATATGGATCGGTGGGTTGGTGGGGATCATTTATGTCTCTGCGGCGATCTTTCTTATGCCGATGATGGGCGCGGCGGGTTTCATGATCGCCGTGATCGCGGGCCAGCTTATCGGATCTCTCATCATCGACCGGTTCGGGTTGATGGGGCTGGTGCCCAAACCCTTTGACCTCTGGCGGGTCCTCGGCGCAGGACTGGTTCTGGGTGGCGCGCTTTTGTTTCAATGGCCTGGTCTGTCCAGAATGGCCGGGGGTTGATGTGAAGACGGATGTCTGCCCGGGCGAAAAGCTCCAGCCCAAACCTGGTCAGTCTCTCGCACCAGGCGTCCGACATTTTAGTGGCCTTGCCAACCTGCACGGCGGCTCGAATTTCGGGTCGCCGTCAGGCCGTCACGCGGCATGTCATCGTCTTCGATGATCAGAACCCGCATAAATCGCCTTTTACTTTATCATTTTCTGCCAGTTACATGGTCGGTTTAAGCCCGGCTTAAGTCCGGGCTGATTGCAGGCATCCTGCGGCAGCGATGTGCTGGTCGTGCCCCGGCGGACCGGGCCGCACCAGATATAACCGGGTGAAGGAGCGAAACATGAAGCTGATGGACAGGCGCGGAGCGCTCAGACTGGGTCTGGCAAGCTTTGGTGCGCTTTCACTGGGCGCCCGTGCCGGTTTCGGTCATGACAACCCGATGCCGCCCGAACTGCGCGACGAGATCGAACGCCAGCCCTTTGCGCCGGTACTGGGCAATCCGGCAGGCGATATCACCCTGACTGAATTCTTCGACTACAATTGTCCGCATTGCCGGACTGCGGTTCCCGTGATGAAACGCCTGATCGCCGCCGATCCGAAGCTGCGGGTCGTGTTCCGCGAATGGCCGATCTTCGGTGAGGGCTCGTATTTCGCGACCCAGGCCTCGCTGGCCACCCTGAAACAGGGCAGGTATTTGGAGTTTCACGAGGCGCTGATGCAGATCAGGGGCAAGGCTGAGGAGACCTCGGTCATGGCGGTGGTCCGCAAGACCGGGCTCGACGAAGCGCGGCTGAAGCGCGACATGGAGAGTGCGGAAGTGCTGGGCCATATCGATCACTCGATGCAACTTGGCGATCACCTGGGCCTTGCCGGCACACCGACCTTCATCGCGGGGCATGACGGGCTGTTTGGCGGGCAGGATCTGGCCTCATTGACCGCCCTTGTTGCACAGGCACGTCGTGACCTGCTGTAAGCCAATCGCGATTTCGTGTTTTCGGCCCGGGGCAGGCTTAAGTTTTGGTTAAGCCCGCCCCGGGAACTGGGGCCTCATGATGCAAAGCCTCAACTCCTCCCCCCGTATAATCCGCCTTCTGGTCCTGATCCCGCTGCTTTGGCTGTTTGTGGCCGGATCGGTCCTCGCGCAACAATTCAGCTTTCCCACCCGCAGCACCCAGCCGCTGGACCCGGAAATCGCCTTCCGGATCGAGCTTCTGGACAGCGCGGAGGGCCGGAGCGAGATCGGCTGGCAGATCGAAGAGGGATATTACCTCTATCGGGAGCACATTAAGGCGGAAACAGTGGATGGCACGGCGCTTGATATCGAAACCCATGCCGGCAAGCTGAAGGAAGATCCGAATTTCGGCGCGGTGGAGGTCTATTACAACGCCACCACGGCGGTTCTGCCGCAAGCGGGGGGCGAGGTGCGTATCACCTGGCAGGGCTGTCAGGAAGACGGGATCTGCTATGCGCCTGTGACCAGCACGCTGATGCTGGCCGACTGGTCGGGCGCGACCCCGCCGGCTGAAAGCGCCGTGCCGGCCGCACCAGCCGGCGGCAGCGGCCTGCATCTGGTCGAGGATAAAGGTCTTCTGGCCAGCCTGGCCGGACAGGGCGGTGCCGCGCTGGTCCTGCTGGCGTTTTTCGGCTTTGGCCTGATGCTGGCGCTGACACCCTGCGTCTTTCCCATGGTGCCAATCCTTGCGGGCATGCTGGCGCGGCAGGGCGAGACCCTGACCCCCGCGCGCGGCGCGGCTTTGTCCGGGGCCTATGTTCTGGCAATGGCCACCGCTTTCGCGCTGCTGGGCGCGGTGGCGGGCTGGTCAGGCCAGAATTTGCAGATCCTGCTGCAATCGCCCTGGGCGATCGGCGCGGTGGTGGCGCTGTTTCTGGCGCTGGCCCTGTCGAGCTTTGGCCTGTTCGACCTCCGGCTTCCGGCGGGGCTGACGGCCAGGCTTTCGGGCGGAGCAGGGCGGCGCGGCTCGCTTGGTGGCGCGGCGGCGCTTGGTTTCACGTCGGCGCTGATCGTCGGGCCCTGTGTCACGGCGCCCCTGGCCGGTGCCTTCATCTATATCGCCCAGACCGGCGATGTGACCCTGGGCGCGGCGGCGCTGTTCATGCTGGGGCTTGGCCAGGGCGTGCCTTTGTTTCTTGCAGGCACGTTCGGCGCGAAGATCCTGCCGAAGGCCGGCGTTTGGATGGAGGCGATGCGGCGCATTTTTGGGGTGGTCTTCCTTGGCATGGCGATCTGGCTGCTGGAGCGGCTGATGCCCGGCCCGGCGATCCTTCTGCTTTGGGCCGTGCTGCTGGCCGGGGTCGCGGTTTCCCTGGGCGTGCTCGACCGGCAAGAACCCGGGGCAGCACCTGAGAACCGTCTGCTGCGCACCGGCGGCGTTGTCGCCCTGTTTGCCGCGGCAGTTCTGGGCCTCGGCGCGGCGCTCGGTGGCACGGACCCGCTGCGCCCGCTCGCCCCGCTCTCGGTCGCGACCGGATCTGCCCGGGCAGCGGGTCCGGATCTGACATTTGCCGAGGTCACAACCACAGCCGGGCTGAGCCAGACGCTGGCCGCTGCGGATCGCCCGGCAATGATCTATCTGACCGCCGACTGGTGCGTGACCTGCAAGAGGATCGAGCGCAGCGTCATGCCCGATCCGGGCGTCACCACCGCACTTGGCAATTTTCTTCTCGTCAAGGCGGATGTCAGCGAGACCGGTGCCGATGCGCGGGAGCTGATGCAGATGATCGAGGCCGCCGGGCCGCCCACCATGATCTTCCTCGACCGCCATAACCGCGAGGCCGCAGACAGCCGCCTGATCGGCACCATCGGGGCCGAAGACATCCGGACCTCGGCAGCTCTGGTCCAGGCTGCGGACTGATGGGCGGGATTTCACTCGGGCCGCTCGCCCTTTCGGCCGAGCGCGCGCCGGTCATTGCCGGAGTGCTGGTTCTTTTGCTGGTGACAGGCCTGATCGCCCGCAAGACCGAGCCCGCCATCAGCCTTTGGGCCAGCGCGGCCATCATCGGCGCGGCGCTCACCGCAAGGCTGGGTTTTGTTGCGCAACATGCCTCTGTCTATCTGGCCGAACCGCTGAGCATCTTCGCCTTCTGGCAGGGCGGCTTCAGCCCGTTTTGGGGGATTGCGGGCTTTGCCGTGGTGACGGTCTGGTATCTCCGGCGGCAGGCTAACCTTGTCTTGCCGGTTGCGGGCAGCGTGGTCATCGCATTTGCGGCCTGGAATGTCGTGCATCAGCTGGCGCGCGGGCCGGATGTGGCCTTGCCGAAAGATGTCCTGCTGTCCTCGCTGTCGGGTGATCCGGTCCTGCCTGCAAGCTGGCAGGGGCGGCCGATGGTCATCAATCTCTGGGCTACCTGGTGCCCGCCCTGCCGGCGCGAAATACCGATGATGGCAGAGATTGCGGCGCAGGAAACGGCGATCGACCTGCATTTCATCAACCAGGGCGAAGGCGCCGAAACTGTCCGCACCTATCTGTCGCAGTCGGGCATTGTCATCACGCCGGTGATGGACCCCGGCTCGCAGATGATGCGGCATTTCGGCTCCATGGGGTTGCCCGCCACCTTGTTCATTGATGCCGATGGCCGGCTGCAAGCCGCGCATTTGGGGGAAATCTCTCGTGCGCAATTGCTTGCCGGTATCGCCTTTCTCAGGAATACGAACTGATGCTGAACCGATTTTGTCGAATGCTGATGGCGGCGGGCGCATTGGGCCTGCTTGCGGCCTGTGCCACTGCACCAGAGCCGGTTGCGCCGCCGCAACCCGAACTGCCCCCGGAGGTTGCCGCCCATTATGCCGGGCTGCAGGATGGCGGGTTCGAAGTGCCCGCCGTCCCCTCCCGATATCTGAGCGACCGCAATATCCGGCGCGAAGTGGATTACTGGACGGATGAAAAGCCAGGCACCATCATCGTCGATCCCTGGCAGCGGTTTCTTTATTATGTCCAGCCGGGAAACCGGGCGATCCGCTATGCTGTTGCCGTCGGGGATCAGGGGCGTGCATTTTCCGGAACTGCCCATATTCCCTATTCGCGGGACTGGCCCAGCTGGATCCCCACGCAGAACATGATCCGCGAGTTCCCCGAACAATATGCCCATCTGAGTGGCGGCATGGAAGGCGGCCTGATGAACCCTCTGGGGGCGAGAGCGCTATATCTGCACAAAGGCAATCGCGATACCTATTACCGGATCCATGGCACGACCGACATGGGGTCAATCGGAAATGCGACCTCGGCCGGTTGCATCCGCATGTTCCATCAGGATGTGATCGAACTGGAAACGCTCGTCCGGTCCGGCGCGCGCGTTGTCGTCCTGACCGAGGAGGAAAGCGGCAAAGGCACGACTTCTCCCGCGCAGGGAGTGTAAAAAATGCGACTTGGGAAGACCTGAATCGAAGATGGCGAAGGACCGTTCGGATATCTCTGCCCGAGCGGTCTCGCGTGTCTGATCCCAGGATTTGAAGGTGCGACTGAACCCCTTGGGTCTGCTTCGGTCTGAACATCGTTTTTAAACACAAGGGTGCAGGCAACAGACCTCTTATGCTCATGCCATATTGCCCGAAATATTGACCCGATGTCTGACACGTTCAGACATCGGGCTCATGCGGTCTATCTGTGAGGCATTTGCACGATCGGCTCAGATCGCAATGTGATGGGCGTTGCAAAAGGCGCGGACCGACGCGATCCGTGCCGGATCCTGCCCTTTGCCCGGTATATTATGAAGCACGAAAGCCCCTCCCGTACCGGCGCCCAGCACGCCGCCAAAGAGAGCCGGCGGGGCCCGGCCATCCGTGACATAGCCACAGACAGGCACCACGCCATCGCTCATTCTATAGGTCGCCCGCAGGCCGGAAAGATGGGTTGGTTGCTTCAGATAATTGTCCATCCGGGACTGGACCTGCGCCGTCTCGGCCCGGCTCAGCCGATGGTCCGAATGGGTAAGATAGCCGCCATTGTCGTCAAAACCATCGACACAGCCCGCCAGCGCGGTCAGTATAAAAGCAGCAAATACGGTCTGAAGTTTCATCTTTCTTACTTTTGAAGTGATTTTCATTTCAACCAGAGCCAGTCAAAGAAGGGATTGTCGCCGCCCATGGATGCTGCCGACGAGCTTATTCCCCTGATCTATGCCTCTCTGTTGCGAGAGACCCGTTGGGAGGAGTTCATCGGTCGTCTTGCGGCACTGGCGGATGTGGAATGCGCCACGCTTTTCTTTCATGACAGTCAGAGCGGCAGAGGCGCCGTTACCCTTCAGTCGGGCATCCCGGATGTGGCGCAACGCGATTATCTCAGCCATTACGGGGCCTTGAACCCCTGGATGTGGCAGGTCGGGCGCACCCCTGTCGGTACAGCAATCGTTGGCGAGCAACTGGTCGCGCGCGACAGATTCCACCGGACCGAATATTACAACGACTTCCTGCGCCGCTTTGACCAGGAGACCGGGGTCGGCGTGACCATCGAGCGCACAGAGGGCCGTTTCCTGCTGCTGTCCACCCTCAGCGGAGACGTGGATGAAGAACGCAATGCCGCGCGGGCCAGGCTTCTGAGCCGCCTTGCCCCGCATCTGCGCCGCGCGTCGGAGTTTTACGGGCGCAATCATCATTCCGGCATCGGCGCTGAACTGACCGGCTGGCTGAGCGAAGCGGGCGGGGTCGGCTTTGTGCTGGTCGATCCGGTGGGCCGGGCAAGCCATGTCAGCCCCGCCGCCGAAAAATACCTGGCAGATGGCCGCGCAGCGAGCCTTGGGCCAAATGCGACGCTGCGGTTTCGCAATCCCGATATCCAGAGCGCGCTGCAACAGATGCTGCGTGGCCCGCGGGCCGTGTTGCCCGTCACCCTGCAGGATGGCGGTTTCGGGATCACCCTGATGCCGGTTGGCCAGAACGAGGGGGGCATTGCCTTCAGCGGCCAGACCGTGGCTGCCGTATTCACTCCGGTTCTGGCGCGGACCGCTGCACCGGCGCTTGAATTTGCCCGGCGCTATGGCCTGACCCCTGCCGAGACAAGGGTTCTCACCGCCATCCTTGACGGACAGCGGCCGGCTGAAATCGCGACGGCAGCCTCGCTTTCGGTCGAGACGGTGCGCAGCCAGCTGAAATCTGTCTTCTCGAAGACCGGCGCGAATGGCCAGCCCCAGCTTATCCGCATGGCCATCGGTCTGGCGGATCCCGATCCCGACTGACATCACGCATATTCCCCCATCAGATCTTCAGAAAGCCTTGCCCTATGCGGCCCGGCATCGCCTCACCCGTTTGGGGGGAGCGATCCGCGCGCCATGCCGGTTTCCTCTGCTGTCGGGCGGGGTCTTCACCCATTTGGGTGCAGCCCGCCTCGGTTGCCCGGTGCTAGGCCTGACCTGATCACATGGTTCAGGACGGGCAAATCAGGGAGGCAATCTTCCTGCCCGGCCTGATAAAACGGGAGTAATACCTTGAAAATTCTGAAGCTCAGCCTGACCCTCGCCGCAGTTCTTGTGCTTGCGGGTTGCTATGAAAGCGGCAGCTCTGACAGCAACAGCAGTGGCGGCTCCGGCAGCACTGGCGGTACCGGTGGTGGCAGTGTCACTGTTCGCCCGCCCGTCTATACCTGCCCATCGAATTGCCAGAATGTGCAGACCCGCACCAGCTGCCAGGCCGCTGAATCCTATTATCAGGTCTATGTCGAAAACGCGCGGGCCGGCACAGCCGCATCGACGCTGGAACAGCTTTACGACAACCACGCCCGGTCGGCGGGGCTGGCGCGCAGCATGGTGCAGCAGATCGGCTGTGCCCCCTGACGCAGGCCTGACGTGCTGCGTTTTTACATAACCGCAGGTATTGCTGCGATAGCCCTGACCGGTGCCATCGCAGCAGGACTTGGCCATGGCCCCGCCAGTGTCGCACCGGAGGTCCGGACGGCTGTGGCTTTGACGGCCGCGGCCCCATCCGGGGCTGCGGTTGAACCTGCGACATTCAGGACCTGCTTTCTGGACTGGGCCGAAGAGACGCCGCTGATCGCCCTGCGCGATGGATTTGCGTCGACCGGGCTTTCGGTTTCAGACCGGGTCCAGCCGGATACCGTTCTTCTGACCTTCCGCGCTGAAAATGAACGCGCTCAGCTGGAAATGCTGGATCTGCGCGCCCTTGGTCTTGCGGACCGGCAGCGCCTTGCAACGGCCGCCCATGCCGCAGCCCTCGCCCGTCACGCGACCGAGGCCCGCGCCGTTGAGCGCAAACTTACGCGTGCGCGCGAGGCAGCGGCGCTTGCCGCCACCCGCCATCGCGAAGGCAGGCTCGACCGCCTCTCGCTGGAACTTGCCGAGGATCAGCTTGCCGAAATTGACGATCTTGCCGCGCAGACCGCCCCTGCGCTTACCCTGCTGGAGGCAGAACATGCCCTCAGACTGATCGAGTTGCAGCAGGAAAGCGCTGCCCTCACCAGTGAAAGAACGGCGCTTCAGGACCATATCGGGACACTTTCGCTGCGCAGCGAAACCGCTGGTGTGATCAGCTTTGTGGCACCCGCGCTGTCGACAGGTGCCCTTGTCGCAGTGCGGCGCGGCGAACATGTGATCAGCCTTGCCCGCCCTGGCATGTTTCGCGCGAAAGTTCCGGTGCATCTGCGCGACCTGTCGCTTTTCACCGATCGCCACGTCACCGCCCGCCTTGCGCTGGAGGCGGGTATCCTGACGGGTCAGGTCACGCGCATCTCGGCCCTTCGCAGCCCTCTGCCCGATGGCAGCACGCATGAGGTCGAAATCCGCTTCGATCCGACAGGTCTCGCGAGTGAACCGCAATCAGCAAGCTGCCTGTTCGAAACCGGCACCGGGGCCGCGCCATGACCCTGCGTTCCGGCCTTCTCTGGCTTGCAGTGGCCTTTGGCGCTGGATGTGCTGCGCCCGACTTTGACCGGGCGGAAGCACTGATCGACCAGGTTACCCTGGATCTCGCGCAGGATGCGCCCGCCAAAGGTCTCGCCTTTGTCGAGCACGCCCGCCGTTATGGCCCGGCCTTTCACACCGCCCGTCTGCGCGAGGCAGAGCTTTTGCTGGATCTGGATCAGCTGCGCCGGGGCGCATTGCCGCGCCTCAGCGTCATGGTTCAGGGCAGGGCCCAATGGCATGAAAGCGGCGGCTTCTCGGTCAGGGGGCGCAATCATGCCTTTGTTATCGAATGGGATTTCATCCGGGCGATCTATGTCCTGTTCCGGAATACGCCCGAGATATTCGCCATTCTGGTTGCACAGGAAAGCGCGCTTGCCCGGCAAAGCGCCGAAAAGCAGCTGCTTGACCAGCTGGCAGATACCCTCGACACCGGGCTGGCGCTTGAAGAGGCAGGCCTGACCCTTGATGCCGAGAGCTGCCGCATAAAGGACATGCAGGGTGAGCTGGCGCTTGGTACCCTGCCGCGTACCGAGGTTGCGGCCGGGCAGACCGCGCTGCAAAGCCGCAAATCCGCCCATGCCGCGCGCCGGACCATGTATGAGGCCAGCCGCGCCAGTCTTGCCCATGGCACAGGCGGCGCGCCCTTCCGTCCGGATCTGCGGATCGCGGCTTTGCACCCGGGACCCTCGCGCGCCCGGACGGCCGTGCAATGCTATGCAGGTTCGGCGCTGGAGGCCCGCAACGCGGTTTTGCACCGGATTGCCAAAGACGGGCTGGACGCCGCCCGCATTGATCGTTGGATCGCGCTGTCCGGCATCGTGCCCAATCAGCTTGGGCCGGACAGTCCGGCACAGCTGGAACTTTTGCTCAATCTGATGGTACCGTTGATTGATCAGGGCAAGGGTGACCGGCAGGTGCAGCGGGCACGGATCGCGGTCGCCAATGCGCTGATCGCGGCCCGTGAAAGCAAAGCGGCCTTCATGCTGGCCCATGCCGAGCTCACCCTGGCCCTGGCCGAGGCCCGTGTGATGCAGGCCGGGTTGACACCTCCGGCCATGGCAGAGACCGGATGCGCAGCCGATCTTTCCGCGCGGCTTTACGATCTGGAAAAACGCCGCGCCAGGCTGACGCAGGAGCATCTGGAAGTCGGGCTTGCCCTTTTGTGTATGCCTGCTGCGCCGCAGCCTGGCGGGGCAGCAGCCAATGAGTGAGGCCCCGTTGCCGCTGCATCTTGAGCGGGTTGTGGTGCGTCATGGCGGCCAGGACCGCCGGATCGTGTTGGACCATGCCGATCTGACAGTCGCGCCCGGCGAACGGCTTTGCATCCTTGGCGAAAGCGGTTCGGGCAAGACTACGCTTCTCGAGGTGATCAGCGGCTTCCGGCGCCCTGATGCCGGGCGGGTGCGCCTTTTCGGCATTGATCCTGCGGGGGCCGCAGACCGGATTCGTGCGAGGCTGCGCCGCCAGCAGCTGGGGTTCATCTTCCAGGACTATGCTCTGATCGAAGGGCTGACAGCTCTTGCCAATATCGCTATGCCCCTGCGGCTTGACGGTATCCGGGCCGAGGCCGCTCATCAGCGTGCGGCGGAACGTCTGGCAGCCCTTGGCCTCACGCATCTTGCTGCGGTACCCGCCAGCGCGCTTTCGGGGGGCGAAAAGCAACGCGTGGCCTTTGCGCGCGCCACCATCCACGCGCCCCGCCTGATCCTGGCGGATGAGCCGACGGGCAGCCTCGACCCCCAGACGGGCCAGGAAATATTGCAGATGATCCTTGGGCGCGGGCAGGACAGCCCGCACAGCCTCGTGATGGTGACACATAACCACGAACACAGCCGCCATTTCGACCGCGTTCTGGTGCTGCGGGACGGTCGGCTGCATGAGGTCGCGTGATGAAGGTCCGACGCCCCTTTCGTCGCGTGATCCTGCGCAGGCTGCTGATCTATTGCCTCGTTTCGGCCTGTTTTGCGGTCATTCTTGCCAATCGCATCATCACTTCCGCCGCGACCGAAGGTTTCGAGGCCCGCATTCGCGCCAGCCTCTATCATGAGGCGGTGCTGACTTTTCCGATGCTCTCGGCACAGAAGGTCAGCCGGGGCCACACCGACGCGGACCATCTCGCCCCCTGGACTGAGGACGCGCTGAAGGCCGCCTTTGCCGGGGCCGGGATCTCGGTCTCGCCCTATGCGCGGCAATTTAGCCCGATTGCCGAACTGCCTGCCGCCGGCATGGTGGAAATCCTGACAAGCGATCCGCATTTCCCTTTGGCCTACCGGCTGAGCCTCAGCCCCGATCGCAAGCCAGAGCCGGGAAGCTGCCTGATGGGTCGCCGCCTTGCCGATCAGCTAAAGGGGCCGCTGCCCGAATGGCTGCATTTCGGCACCATGCGCTGCAGGCTTGCCGGGGTCTTTGACGGTGAGATCCGCCCGCCTTTCTGGACGCTCGACCGGGCGGTGCTGCGGCTGGCCGCGCGTGACCGGGTCATGGCAGAGGAGACCATTCTCTGGAGCAGCTATCTGCAAGCGGATACGGCCGTTTTGAACGAGGCGGATCTGCGCACGCGCCTGGCCCCCTGGCTGGAGGCCGAGGCGGTGGAAATCTGGTCCAGCCAGCATCACGCCGAACGCGCGGCGGGTATTCTGGCAATCTACAATTTCGTAGCAGCCGCAATCGGCGGCATCGCATTGGGCCTTTGTGCTTTTGCCATTGCCACAACCTTCATGTTCTCGGTCTCGGAACAGCGTCGGGAAATCGCCATTCGCCGCGCGATAGGGGCGACGCAATGGCAGATCATCGGCCATGTTCAGACCGAGATCGCAGCCCTGGTTCTTGGTGGTCTGCTGACAGGTATGATCGGCGGCAAATATCTCGGCCTTTATCTTCTGGCGCAGATGCAGGGGGCCGGATTGCTGGACCCTGCGTCACAGGCGGTTCTGTCTCTTGTCGGCCTTATCCAGCTTGCAGCCATGTTTCTGGCGGCAGGCGTTACGGCGGGTCTGATCCCCGCCATTGTCGCCGCCCGAATTGACCCTGCCATCGTGCTGCGCGGCGGTTGACTTGGAATGCCCCACTGAGTGGTCCGGTTTGAATGTTAGTGCATTGTCGGCCTGTGGTCCATTTGCACTAAGGTCTCTGGGGCCGGTGGCCGGTAGTTCAGAGCGCTGTGGGGCCTGACGGTGTTGTAGTGCCGTCGCCACCTTTCGATCAGGATCTGTGCCTCGTGCAGGGTGTGGAAGACTTCGCCGTTGAGCATTTCGTCCCGGAACCGGGCGTTGAAACTCTCGCAGTAGCCGTTCTCCCACGGTGATCCTGGCGCAATGAATGCCGTTTTGGCACCCACCGCCCCGATCCATGCCTGCACCTTTTTGGCAATGAATTCGGCGCCATTGTCGGACCTTATGAACTCGGGCGGGCCGCGCAGGATGAACAGATCAGTCAGGGCGTCGACAACGTCGGTCGAGTTTAGCTTGCGCTTGACGCGGATCACCAGTGCTTCCTTCGTGAACTCGTCGATGATGTTGAGCGTGCGGAAGATCCGCCCATCCCGGGTCCGGTCCTGGACGAAATCATAGGACCAGACGTGATTGGGGCGCTCCGGCCTCAGCCGAACGCAAGAGCCATCGTTCAACCAAAGCCGCCCCTTCCTGGCCTGCTTTTGCGGGACTTTCAGCTCTTGCCGCCGCCAGATCCGTTCGACCCGTTTATGGTTCACATGCCAGCCGCTGTTGTTCAGCATGCCGGTGATCATGCGGTAGCCATATCGCCCGAACTCTCGCGCCAGCTCGATGATGTCCTCGGTCAGCCGCTCTTCATCGGCCAGGCCGCAGGGCACTTTGCTGTTGATTTGCACTCGGAACTGAGCCGTTTATGGAGTGAACCCCATCGGCTGGACCACGAAGGTCCTTCCAACTAAGCCGCCTGCTGGGCGATTAGCGTTTCGAATTCCTCTGGCGGACGGTAGCCGAGGGCAGAGTGCAGTCTTCGGGTATTGTATATTTGTTCGATGAAGATCGGCAATCGCTGGGCGACGTCGGTGAAGGTCTCGTAACCTGCGCGATAGACCTCCTCGACCTTCAGCGTCTTCATGAAGCTCTCCGCCTGAGCATTGTGGTAGGGATTGCCGACGCTGCTCATTGATCCGCGCAGACCGGCAGCCTCCAGCGCTTCGCGATACAGTTGAGACGCGTATTGGGCGCCGCGGTCCGTATGGTGAATGCAGCCGGGCGGCGGCCGCCTGCTTGCGACAGCGGATTCCAGCGCCGCCAGGGCGAGCGGCGTGTCCAGGCGCTGCGACAGGGCGTAACCCACAACCTTCCGGCTGCAGGCATCGAGGATGACCGCGAGGTAGCAAAAGCCCTGCGTGACGCGAATGTAGGTGAAGTCCGCGACCCAAACCTGATCGAGGCAGCGTGGGATAGTGTTGCGATAGAGGTTCGGGTAGATCGGGTTGTCATGCCGACTGTCCGTGGTGCGCACGTAGCGCTTTCGCGGTCTGATCCCGAGCCCCGCCAACCGCATGATCCGCGCCACTTTCTTGTGGTTCACCACAAGTCCGCGGCGACGCAGCTCATGCGTCACCCGCCTGTAGCCGTAGACGGGGAACTCGTCCTGGATGTCTTCGACGATAGCGGTGATCTCGGCATCGGTGAGCCCAGCTTCCGAAGTCGTCGGGCGGTAGTAGAGCGTGCTCCGCGGCAGGTTCATAGCTTTGCACCCCAGTCTGACAGAGCACCCCCCGGGCCGGTGACGATGGAGGATCTCCCGCTGCTGGCACCGTGTGGCGGGCGCGGTGTTTTTTTGACAAGATCCAGCTCCATCGTCAGTTGTCCGACCTTGCGCTCCAGCGCCGCGATCTTCGCCTCGTATTCGGCAATGACGCTCGCCTCGGCCTCTTCGCTGGTCAGCTCTCCCCGGTCGAACTGCGTCAGCCACATGTGGATGAGGTTGGCCGAGATATGATGCGTGCGCTGCGCGTCGCGCCGACCGATCACCCCGGCGCGGATATCCTGGCACAGCTGCAGCTTGAACGGCGCCGAATGTCGCCGGTAGGGACCGCGTGATGACATGAGCCTTCTCCCATTAAGGCCAGCTCAGCGTATCAGTTCTTCAGGCTCCCGTGGTCCAGCCGATGGGGTTCACTCCAGCAGGCGTATAACTTCCACCGAGATTTGACCCATGTGAGCCGCCGCGGCAACTGCCACGACAACGCAGTCGCCGAAAGCTTCTTCAACCTGCTCAAGCGCGAGCGGATCAGACGCAGGACCTACCGGACCCGCGAAGACGCAAGGCAGGACGTGTTCGATTACATCGAGATGTTCTACAACCCGAAGGTAAGCGTCCGGGCTGACCGCTCTGCCGCGAGCACATAGAGCGGGATAGTGTCCACCATCGATAGTGGACACTATGGTGATTGCGTGGCGCGGCGCTACGCGGTGAACGCGAACCTGATCTTCAAGTGGCTGCACGATCCCCGTTATGCGCCGGACCCCACCTCGGTTGCGCCCCCAGCAGAGGAGGCGCGCTTTCTGCCCGTAGAGATCGTCGCGGAGACGAGGTCTGCCCCGGCAGCACCTGCCGCCGGGAACCGCATCGAGATCGAGCTGGCGGGCGGTCACCGGATGCGGATCAGCGGCAGCTATGATCCTGAGGCGCTGGCGCGGCTGATCCGGGGCCTGACAGCGTGATCCCGGTTCCGGCCAAGACGCGGGTCTGGTTGGCAGCCGGGGTCACCGACATGCGCAAGGGCTTTGCGGCCCTGGCGGCGCAGGCTGAGGCGGTGCTGAAGCAGGACCCGTTTGGCGGACATCTCTTTGTCTTCCGTGGTCGCCGTGGCGATCTGGTCAAGGTCATCTGGTGGGACGGTCAGGGCGCGTGCATGTTCCTGAAGCGGCTGGAGAAGGGGCGGTTCGTCTGGCCCTCGGCCAAGGAAGGGAAGGTGGCGCTGTCGCCCGCACAGTTGTCAATGCTGCTGGAGGGGATCGACTGGCGGGCACCGCAGCGGACATGGCGGCCCTTGGCAGCGGGATAATCAGGGGGGCACAAGATAACGATTCCCACAAGGAATACAGTGGGATAAACTCCTTGCATGCTCGATCAGTCCCTGACCCTGCCGGAAGATCCCGAGGAACTGCGCAGCTTCACAGCGCGGCTCCTGGCCGAGGTCAAGGCGCAGGCGATCCTGATCGAGAAGCTGCGGCACCAGTTGGCAGGTCATCGGGCGCATCGGTTCGGGGCCTCGTCCGAGACGGCGGAACAGCTGCAACTGGCCCTCGAGACCAGCGAGATCGCCGCCGCCGCGATGACAGCACGGATGAAGCTGCCGGACATCGAGGAGAATGACAAACCCAAGCGCCGCCCGATCCCGGATCATATCCCGAGGATGGAAGTCGAGCTGACGCCCGGCTCGGACGCCTGTGCCGAGTGCGGCGGCCGCCTGCGCCGGATCGGCGAAGACGTCACCGAAGAACTCGAGTATGTCCCAGGCCGCTTCATCGTGAACCGGATCGTCCGGCCTCGGCTGACCTGCGCCTGCTGCGAACGCTTCGTCCAGGCGCCGCTTCCGTCGCGCCCCATCGAGCGCGGCCGCCCAGGGCCAGGCCTGCTGGCCCATGTCCTGGTTAGCAAATACGCCGATCACCTGCCGCTCTACCGCCAGAGCCAGATCTTCGACCGCGAAGGTCTCGACCTCGACAGATCGACCCTGGCCGATTGGGTGGGCAAATCCACGGCCCTGCTGGAACCCCTCGCAGATGCTATCGGCCGCCATGTCCTGTCGGCCGAGGCGATCTTCGCCGACGACACGCCGGTCAGCATGCTCGCCCCCGGAACCGGCAAGACCCAGACGGCACGGCTCTGGACCTATGCGCGCGACGAACGGCCGTGGGGCGGCACTGCACCACCCGCCGCCTGGTATCGCTTCTCGGGTGATCGGAAGGGCCAGCATCCCAAGGACCATCTCGCCCGCTTCCGCGGCTGGATGCATGCAGACGGATATGCCGGGTTCGAGGACCTTTACCGCGCGGGCACCATCCGCGAGGTCGCCTGCATGGCCCATGTCAGGCGCAAGTTCGTCGACATCCACCGCTCGCAGGGCTCCCCCATCGCCGAAGAGGCCATTGCCCGGATCGCGCAACTCTATGCCGTCGAGAAGGAGGCCCGAGGGTCACCGCCAGATCGCCGCGCTGAACTGCGAAGCACCCATTCCGCCCCGATCTTCGACGATCTGGAGCGCTGGCTTGCCATGCAACGCACCACGATCTCGGGCAAATCCCCGCTTGCTGCGGCCATCCGCTATGCCCTGGCCCGCATGGAACGCCTGCGGCCCTATCTCGACAACGGCATGCTGGAGTTGGACAATAACACCGCCGAACGCGGCATGCGCGCCATCGCTCTTGGGCGGAAGAACTACCTCTTCGTCGGCTCGGAAGCGGGCGGAAAGGCCGCTGCCATCGCCTACACCCTGATCGAGACGGCCAAGCTCAACGCCGTCGATCCCCACGCATGGCTCGCCAACACCCTCGCCCGCATCCCGGACTACAAGATCACAAAGGTTGACGACCTGCTCCCATGGCGCCGGAACGGATAGCGGTCAGGCCGGACGTTTACACCCGAAGCGCAAGCATGCGAGAAACGGGATGCTGTCGCCCGCCGAGTTCGAACGGCAGCAGAAGATGAGACGCGAAGGCGTCTAAGAAACTCGGGGCTATTCATTCCTCACCGATGGCCGGGTCGAGATCGACAGCAACAGGGTGGAAAACATGATCCGCCCCCTGGCCCTCAATCGCAAGAACGCCCTCTTCGCGGGCCACGACGAGGGTGGCGTCGCCTGGGGCCGCAGCGCGTCGCTGATCGAAACCTGCAAGATCAACGGGATCGAACCCTTCGCCTATCTCAAGGCGACCCTCGAAGCCCTCGCAAACGGTCATCCACAAAGCCGCCTCGACGATCTCCTGCCCTGGAACTCCATCCCGTCAAGCTGACATGGCCGTGGGGCGCTGGAAGCCCTTACTTACTACCGCGCGCAGGTCGAAGAACTCTATGCGGCCCTGCAGGAGGATTGCGAGGCACGGCGCATGAGTGCCGCCGATGTTCTGCGCTCGCTGGTGAAGGAGATCGTGCTTACGCCGGACGCGGAGAGCGGTGAGCTTCAGATCGAAGTCCACGGCGATCTTGCGGGCATTCTGACGATTGCACTTGAACGCAAAAAGCCCACCGATGGGGAGGGCGGTGCGCAAGTTGAGATGGTTGCGGGGACAGGATTTGAACCTGTGACCTTCAGGTTATGAGCCTGACGAGCTACCTGGCTGCTCCACCCCGCGTCTGTTGCCTTTTTGGCGCCCCATCCGGGTTATTTGGAGGGGTTTATTTTCATCGTATTGGAGAGAGAAGTCTCTGATCAGGTTTGGCGGTTACCTACTCTCCCACGTCTTGAGACGCAGTACCATTGGCGTAGAGGCCCTTAACGGCCGAGTTCGGGATGGGATCGGGTGTTTAGCCACCACTATGACCACCAAACCGGAACAGAGACTTGCCAGTATTGACTGGCGAACATCGATGTATTGTTCAGGTCTGTGCGACTTTTGGTGCTTGTATATGGCTGTCTGTCGGTGAGCTAAGGTTTTTGCCTTGCTTTTACCGGATCAAATCAAGCCAATCGGGCAATTAGTACCAGTCAGCTGAATGCGTTACCGCACTTACACCTCTGGCCTATCGACGTGGTGGTCTACCACGGCCCTCAAGGGAGGCCTAGTTTTGAAGGGGGCTTCACGCTTAGATGCCTTCAGCGTTTATCCTGTCCGAACATAGCTACCCTGCACTACCGTTGGCACGATAACAGGTCCACCAGTGGTTCGTTCAACCCGGTCCTCTCGTACTAGGGTCAACTCTTCTCAAGCCTCCTGCACCCACGGCAGATAGGGACCGAACTGTCTCACGACGTTCTAAACCCAGCTCACGTACCTCTTTAAACGGCGAACAGCCGTACCCTTGGGACCTGCTCCGGCCCCAGGATGAGATGAGCCGACATCGAGGTGCCAAACGATGCCGTCGATATGGACTCTTGGGCATCATCAGCCTGTTATCCCCAGAGTACCTTTTATCCGTTGAGCGATGGCCCTCCCACTTGGGACCACCGGATCACTATGGCCGACTTTCGTCTCTGCTCGACTTGTCAGTCTCGCAGTCAGGCTGGCTTCTGCCATTGCACTCAACGACCGATTTCCGACCGGTCTGAGCCAACCTTCGCGCGCCTCCGTTACGATTTGGGAGGCGACCGCCCCAGTCAAACTCCCCACCATGCAGGGTCCCGGACCCGGATAACGGGCCGCGGTTAGACATCAAGAAGGCGAAGGGTGGTATCTCAAGGATGGCTCCACTCAGACTGGCGTCCAAGTTTCAATGCCTACCACCTATCCTGCACATCACATTCCTGATGCCAATGCAAAGCTAGAGTAAAGGTTCATGGGGTCTTTCCGTCTAACCGCGGGTAGTGTGCATCTTGACACACAGTTCAATTTCGCTGAGTCCACGTTTGAGACAGCGGGGAGATCGTTACGCCATTCGTGCAGGTCGGAACTTACCCGACAAGGAATTTCGCTACCTTAGGACCGTTATAGTTACGGCCGCCGTTTACCGGGGCTTCAATTCAGAGCTTGCACCCCTCCTTTTAACCTTCCGGCACCGGGCAGGCGTCAGACCCTATACGTCGTCTTACGACTTCGCAGAGCCCTGTGTTTTAAGTAAACAGTCGCCACCCCCTGGATTGTGCCCCCCGCCCATACTTGCGTACAGACGGGGCTCCCTTCTCGCGAACTTACGGGAGCATTTTGCCGAGTTCCTTAAACGTGGTTCTCTCAAGCGCCTTGGTATACTCTACCTGTCCACCTGTGTCGGTTTAGGGTACGGTCTGATGGAGGGCTATTTCCAGGAACCTCTGAACGGCCTTCCCAATCCGATAAGGGAAGACAATCTTCGAGATCCGTCACATCCTCCTGGCCACGGAATATTAACCGTGTTCCCATCGACTACGCCTTTCGGCCTCGCCTTAGGGGCCGGCTTACCCTGCTCAGATTAGCTTTAAGCAGGAACCCTTGGACTTTCGGCGAGAGGGTCTCTCACCCTCTTTGTCGCTACTCATGTCAACATTCTCACTTCTGATCTCTCCACCGGATGCCTTACAGCCCGGCTTCACAGAAAGAACAGTGTCTCTGCGTTGGTCCCATAAGGATCAACAAGAGACAGCGTTCTATATCACAGAACGCTCCGCTACCACGCACATCGCTGTGCATCCCGAGCTTCGGCTCATGGCTTGAGCCCCGATACATCTTCGCCGCAAGACAGCTTATCTAGACCAGTGAGCTGTTACGCTATCTTTAAAGGATGGCTGCTTCTAAGCCAACCTCCTGGTTGTTTTGGCCGTCTCACATGCTTTCCCACTTAGCCATGAATTAGGGGCCTTAGCTGCAGGTCAGGGTTGTTTCCCTCTTCACGACGGACGTTAGCACCCGCCGTGTGTCTCCCGGATATTACTCATCGGTATTCGGAGTTTGGTTAGGCTCAGTAAGTCTGTGGGACCCCATTGCCCATCCAGTGCTCTACCCCCGATGGTATTCGTCCGAGGCGCTACCTAAATAGCTTTCGCGGAGAACCAGCTATCTCCAGGTTTGATTAGCCTTTCACCCCTAGCCACAAGTCATCCAGACCCTTTTCAACGGGTGTTGGTTCGGACCTCCAGTAAGTGTTACCTTACCTTCATCCTGCTCATGGCTAGATCACCTGGTTTCGGGTCTGATCCAACGAACTCTGTCGCCCATTTAAGACTCGCTTTCGCTGCGCCTACACCTATCGGCTTAAGCTCGCTCGTTAGACCAAGTCGTTGACCCATTATACAAAAGGTACGCCGTCACCTCTCAAGGAGGCTCCGACTGCTTGTAGGCGTCCGGTTTCAGGTACTGTTTCACTCCCCTCGTCGGGGTGCTTTTCACCTTTCCCTCACGGTACTGGTTCGCTATCGGTCAGTAAGGAGTACTTAGCCTTCGGAGGTGGTCCTCCGATCTTCAGACAGGATTTCACGTGTCCCGCCCTACTTAATATGTGCAATGGTGCTTCCAATACGGGACTGTCACCCACTATGGTTGGCCTTTCCAGACCATTCTTGTCACACTTCATGCATCGGCTGATCCGCGTTCGCTCGCCACTACTAACGGAGTCTCTGTTGATGTCCTTTCCTCCGGGTACTTAGATGTTTCAGTTCCCCGGGTTCGCTCTAAAAACCCTATGTATTCAGGTAATTAGTACCTGTTT
>NZ_FNSK01000003.1:0-75000 GCF_900105075.1 Rhodobacter sp. 24-YEA-8 | reverse complement strand
CCGAGCTCTGCGGCTTTGTCGCGCCAGTCTGGCCGCTCTGGCAGGGTGATTTTCTGCATTCCGTCCCCGTCCCGAAAAAAGGCAAGGGCAGAGATAGAGCAATCACCCGCGAAGTCCAGCCGCCCATGCAGTCCGGCCCTCGGAGGACAGTCTGCCGGAGGGTGAGTTCAGCCCCCCGGCAAAGGCAGGATCGGGGTTTACTTCAGCCGGATGGCGAAATGTTTGCGCACCGGCTCTTCGACGGTCCATGTGCCTTTGAACGTCGCCTCCACCGCGAAACCATCACCCGGCCCGACCGTGACAGGGGTACCGCCATCAGGGGTGATGGTGATGCGGCCTTCAATCAGGTGAACGAATTCATAGAACTGGTAGCTTGCATGCCAGGTTCCGGTCGTTGCCTCCCAGGTGCCCGAGATCACATTGCCGTCCAGCGAGGTGTGCTGGATCCAATAGCGCATGGTCGGATTACCCTCGACCTTGACCCAGCCCTCCAGATCGTTGGTGATGGGCTCGGGTCCGGGCGCGGGGAAGCGGAATACCGTGATGCTCATGTCTGTCCTCGGAATGATGATTCAGATCTCGGCAATCTTGGTAGGCCGCCGCCGCCCGTCGCGCAAGCCGCGAGGGCCGGGCAGGCGGCGGATCCGGCGTACAACACCCGATGGGGCTGGTAAGCGCGCGACAGATCGTCAAAGACTGCACATCAGAGCCGCGCAAAGGCAGGAACGGGACAGAGCCATGGAAATCCGCAAAGCTAGGGCAGATGACGCCGCGCATCTGGTGCGTTTCATCAATATGGCAGCCGATGATCTGCCATTGCATTTCTGGCGCAAATCCGTGGGCCCGGATGGCGACCCCTGGGCGCTCGGGCGGGAACGTGCCGTGCGTGCGACCGGGAATTTCTCTTATTCCAACGCCTGGCTCGCCGAGACTGACGGTGCCGTCGCGGCCTGCCTGCTGGGCTATGCGGCCGAGACCGAACCCGGCCCGATTGCCCCCGATATGCCGCCGATCTTTGTGCCGCTGCTGGAACTTGAGGCGCTGGCTCCCGGCTCCTGGTATCTGAATGTGCTGGCCTCTTATCCCGAATTTCGCGGCAAAGGTCTTGGCAGCGCCTTGCTGGCACAGGCCGAGATCATTGCGGCGGCGGCAGGTCATGACAGCATCAGCCTTATCGCCGCCGACACGCATCTGGACGCGCTGCGCCTCTATACAGCCAGGGGCTACCGCCAGATCGCCAGCCGCCCCATTATCCGGGATGACTGGGAAGTCGCTGCGCAAGAATGGCGTCTTTTCACGAAACCGGTCGGCAAGGGCTGATCCCGGGCCTTCACCCGGCCTCTGCCAGGATCACTTCGAGATCTGCGGCGCTCAGCGCGACCGGATTTCCTCTGAAAGACGAGCTTTGCATCGACGCCCTGGCCACAT
This sequence comes from Rhodobacter sp. 24-YEA-8, assembly GCF_900105075.1. NCBI lineage: Bacteria > Pseudomonadati > Pseudomonadota > Alphaproteobacteria > Rhodobacterales > Rhodobacter > Rhodobacter sp. 24-YEA-8. The sequence continues at coordinate 73,572 of NZ_FNSK01000003.1, read as the reverse complement.
CGGCAATACTCGTCGGCGCAAGGCCCTGATCCCGCAGGCCGGCAAGCCCGGCCTCACGCGCCCAGGCAGACAGCGCGCGCGGCGCCTCGTCGCCGGAAACCCCCAGCCCCTCGCCAAGAATATCGCAGACGGTGGCAAGTCGCGCGGCGGTCTCGCCGGTCGCGCGCGCCCGGTTTGCCGCAAGCACCGGGCCAAGCAAGACGCCACATATCGCGCCATGCGCCGCCGGTGTCACACCGCCGATCACGCCTGCCAGGCCATGCACCGCGCCAAGCCCGCCATTGGCCAGCGCGATGCCGCCGGTAAGGCTGACCCAGGACATTTCATCGCGCGCATCTTTGTTTTCGCCGCGCATCAGGCTTTGCAGTGCGGCAAGCCCCCTTGGGATCGCGGGCAGGGTCAGCGCATCGGTGAAAGGCGTGGCCCGGTTCGAGACATATGGCTCGATCACCTGGGCCAGTGCATCAAGGCCCGAGGCCAGCGTCACATTGCGCGGGCACTGATCGGTCAGCGCAGGATCGACCAGCGCAAGGCGCGGCAGCATCCGGTCATCGCGCAGCGAAACCTTCCGGCCATGTTCGGGCAGGCCGATCACCGCGTTTTTCGTCGCCTCGGCCCCGGTGCCGGAGGTAGAGGGCAAAGCGACACAAGGCAGCGGGGGCACGCTGAGGGGCAAGGCGCGACCCACAACCTCGAGATGGTCCATCGCGCCGCCGAGCGCCGGGATCAGGGCCGCCAGCGCCTTGGCCATGTCGATCACCGCCCCCCCCCGAGACCCACCACCACATCCGGGGCAAATCCAGCAACATCGCGCAGCGCCGCTTCGAGCATCGGGAGCGTCGGTTCACTGCCGCAAGAGACGCAGTGTAAAGCGCAATCCTGCAATGCCGTTCTCAGCCAGGCGGCGCGTGCGGGATCCTGGCCATGAACCAGCAGCACGCGGCGGCCAAATGCACGGATCAGCGCGGGCGCCTGTGCCGCCTCGCCACGCCCAAACAGGATCCGGCCAGGCAAAGCGACGTTGAAACTGCCGGTCATGCCGCAGCCATTGTGGCGGCCACGGCTTTTTTCCAGGCGGCATATTTCTGATCGCGCAAGCCGGGCTCCATTCGGGGGGTGAAACGCTTTTCCAGCGCCCAGCTTTTCGCGAAATCTTCCGGCGCAGGCAAGAGCCCGGCCTGGAAACCGGCAAGGTAGGCCGCGCCGAGCGCCGTGGTTTCTGTCACTTCGGGGCGGTCGACAGGGGCGCCGAGGATATCCGAGAGAAACTGCATTGCGCCCTCGCTTGCCGACATGCCGCCATCAACGCGCAAAACGCCATCCGCATCGGTCCCCCAGTCGGCACGCATCGCCTCCAGCAGGTCGCGCGTCTGATAGCCGACGCTTTGCAGGGCGGCGCGGGCGAATTCGGCGGGGCCGGAATTGCGGGTCAGCCCGTAAATCGCGCCCCGGCAATCGGGCCGCCAGTAAGGCGCGCCAAGCCCAGTGAAAGCGGGTACCAGGATAACCTCCTGCGCCGGATCGGCGGCCTCTGAAAGAGCCTGCGTCTCGGAAGCGGCGCGGATGATCTGCAAGCCATCACGCAGCCACTGTACCACCGCCCCCGCGATGAAAATCGAGCCCTCCAGCGCATAGGTGGTCTCGCCCTTCAGCCGGTAGGCGATGGTTGTCAGGAGCCGGTTCTTCGAAGGCACCATCTGCGCCCCGGTGTTGAGAAGCGCGAAGCAGCCGGTGCCATAGGTCGATTTCATCATACCGGGCTGGAAACAGGCCTGACCGACTGTGGCTGCCTGCTGATCCCCTGCCACACCAAGGATGGGGATCTCACGCCCCAACAGATCCGCACGGGTCATGCCAAAATCCGCGGCGCAATCCTTTACCTCGGGAAGCAGGGAGGCCGGAATATCAAGCAGTGCCAGGATCTCTGCATCCCAGCGGTTTTCCACGATATTGAACAGCATGGTGCGGGCGGCATTGGTGGCATCCGTCGCATGGACGCGCCCGCGGGTCAGGTTCCAGATCAGCCAGCTGTCGACGGTGCCAAAGGCCAGGTCGCCTTTTTCCGCCCGCGCCCGGGCGCCCGGAATCGTATCGAGCAGATATTTCAGCTTGGTTCCCGAGAAATAGGGATCCAGCAACAGGCCGGTTTTCGCCGTGATCATGGCCTCGTGCCCTGCCTCACGCAACGCGTCGCAGATCTGCGCTGTGCGGCGGTCCTGCCAGACGATGGCATTGTGCAGCGGCTGGCCGGTCGCACGGTCCCATAAAAGGGTGGTCTCGCGCTGATTGGTGATGCCGATGGCGGCGATGTCGCTGGCCAGGATACCTGCGCGCTCGATAACGGCGCGCATCGCGGCAGCGATGGTCGCCCAGAGATCGGCCGGATCATGTTCCACCCAGCCAGGCTGCGGATAATGCTGGGGAAATTCTTCCTGCGTCTGGGCGACGGGCTTCAGGTTCCGGTCAAAAAGAATGGCTCTCGATGAGGTCGTGCCCTGATCAATGGCAAGAATATGGGTCATCGCGCGGGCCTCTTCATTGCTTAGAAAAATCGGGCGAGCCCTTTGGCCCGCCCGATCCCGGTCAGCTTACTGCCAGGACTTGATCAGCTCGTCATAGCTGATGGTTTCCGGCGTCGGATCTTCATTGTCGAGTTTTGCCACCGGCGCGCCTTCTTTCGCAAGCCATTCTGCCGGATCGGATTCCTCGTTCAGTTTCGGACCGATATCGCCCTGGACGCCCGAACGTTCGAGACGTGCCATCACGCTTTCCTGCTCGGCGCAAAGCGCGTCGAGGGCCTCTTGCGGGGTTTTCGCGCCCGACATGGCATCCCCGATATGCTGCCACCAGAGCTGTGCCAGACGCGGATAGTCCGGCACGTTGGTACCGGTGGGCGTCCATTGCACGCGGGCGGGCGAGCGATAGAACTCGACCAGACCTCCAAGCGCGGGCGAGCGCTCGGTGAAGCTCTTGTCCTGGATGGTGCTTTCGCGGATGAAGGTCAGGCCGACATGGCTTTTCTTCACATCGACGGTTTTCGAGGTCACGAACTGAGCATAGAGCCAGGCGGCCTGGGCGCGGTCGACCGGGGTCGATTTCATCAGGGTCCAGGAGCCGACATCCTGATAGCCAAGCTTGGTGCCCTCGGTCCAGTACGCCCCGCGCGGGCTGGGAGCCATGCGCCATTTCGGCGTGCCGTCATCATTCATCACGGCGGTGCCGGGCTTCAGCATATCGGCGGTAAAGGTGGTGTACCAGAACATCTGCTGGGCGATATTGCCCTGCGCGGGAACCGGACCTGCCTCGCCGAAGGTCATGCCCTGGGCTTCGGGTGGCGTGAATTTGTTCAGCCATTCGATCGCCTTGGTGACAGCATAGACCGCTGCCGCGTCATTGGTCGCCCCCCCGCGCGCCACGCAAGACCCGACAGGGCGCGAGTTTTCATCGACCCGGATGCCCCATTCGTCGACCGGCAGACCGTTCGGATCGCCCTTGTCACCGCCCCCGGCCATCGAGAACCAGGCATCTGTGTAGCGCCAGCCAAGGCTCGGGTCTTTCTTGCCGTAATCCATATTGCCGAACACGCCCGAAGCCGGCCCGCCCATATAGGACATATCGCGCCCGGTGAAGAATTCGGCGATATCCTCATAGGCCGACCAGTTCAGCGGCACACCCAGATCATAGCCATATTTCTCTTTGAAATCGGCTTTGGTTTTCTCGTCATTGAACCAGTCATAGCGGAACCAGTAGAGATTCGCGAATTGCTGGTCGGGCAGCTGGTAAAGCTCTCCATCCGGCGCGGTGGTGAATTTCAGCCCGATGAAGTCATTCAGATCAAGGCCTGGATTGGTGTAATCCTTGCCCTCGTTCGCCATCCATTCGGTCAGGCTGCGCGCCTGCTGATAGCGCCAATGCGTGCCGATTAGGTCGGAATCGTTGACATAGCCGTCATAGATATTCTCGCCGGTCTGCATCTGGGTCTGCAGCTTCTCAACCACATCGCCCTCGCCGATCAGATCATGGGTGACCTTGATCCCGGTGATCGCGGTAAAGGCCGGGGCCAGCACTTTACTCTCGTATTCATGGGTGGTGATGGTTTCCGAGACGACCTTGATTTCCATACCCTTATGGGGGGCGGCCGCGTCGATGAACCATTGCATCTCGGCCTCCTGGTCGGCGCGGGTCAGCGAGGAGAGGTCGCCGATCTCCGCGTCGAGGAACTTTTTCGCCGCCTCCATATCAGCCCAGGCGGGCGCGCCAAAGACCATCAGCGCAAGCGCCATGGCGGTGGTGGTATGCTTCAACCTCATGTTCTCCTCCCTGAGAAACTTTGTTGAAAGGGCCCGCCCGGGTGATCCCGGTCCGGGAAGTGTCAGACCCAGCGAAAGACCGCTGCGCCGTAAAAAAGACAGATGATGAGCGCCCCCCACACCGGGGGCCCTGCGAAAAACAGCCAGCCGAGGCAGATGAAAGCCGAACCGAGCAAGGTAATGAAAAGACGGTCGCCGCGCGTGGTCTCGATGCGCAAAATGCCCTTGCGCGGCGTTTCGGGAAACCGGATGGCAAGAATGGTAAAGGTGACCAGCACTGTCGCGATGCACCAGAAGAAGAAGGCGACAGGAAAGCTCCAGGCCATCCAGCCGCGCGGGATCATCGGGTCGGTCCAGGCCTTACCGTCACTTCCCGAAGGTGTGGCCCAGATCAGGAAGGCCAATGCGCAACCAAGGATCACGGCGGCGGTCAGGGTGATCAGGGTCCAGTTGGGGCGGGCCGCAGTGCCCGTTTCGGCAGTGGTCATCACACCCTCCCCAGGGCGAAGCCCTTGGCGATATAATTGCGGACGAAGTAAATCACCAGGGCGCCCGGCACGATGGTCAAGACGCCCGCCGCCGCCAGCACACCCCAGTCCATCCCCGAGGCCGAGACCGTGCGCGTCATGATCGCGGCGATGGGCTTTGCGTTAACGGCGGTCAGGGTGCGCGACAGCAAAAGCTCGACCCAGGAGAACATGAAGCAGAAAAACGCCGCGACCCCGATGCCCGATGCGATCAGCGGCATGAAGATCTTTACGAAGAACCGCGGGAAGGAATAGCCGTCGATATAGGCGGTCTCGTCGATCTCTTTCGGGACACCGCGCATGAAGCCCTCAAGGATCCAGACTGCCAGCGGCACGTTGAACAGGCAATGCGCCAGCGCGACCGCGATATGCGTGTCGAAAAGCCCCACGCTTGAATAAAGCTGGAAGAAGGGCAGCGCGAAAACGGCGGGCGGCGCCATGCGGTTGGTCAGCAGCCAGAAGAACAGATGCTTGTCGCCCATGAAATTATAGCGCGAGAAAGCATAGGCCGCCGGCAGCGCCACGGTGATCGAAATCACCGTATTCATCACCACATAGATGATCGAATTGACGTAACCCATATACCAGGAGGGGTCGGTCAGGATCACCGTGTAGTTCCGCAGCGTGAACTCATGCGGGAACAGGGTAAAGGCGCCGGTGATCTCGGTATTGTTCTTGAAGCTCATATTCACGAGCCAGTAGATCGGCACCAGCAGGAACAGGAGGTAAAGCGCCATGACGATGGCGGAAGGTTTCACGCGCATCACTTCGCCTCCTTATCCATATTGGTCATCACGGTGTAGAACACCCATGAAACCAGCAGGATCACGAGGAAATACATCAGGCTGAAGGCCGCAGCCGGGCCAAGATCGAACTGCCCCACCGCCATTTTCACCAGATCAATCGACAGGAAGGTGGTCGAATTGCCCGGGCCGCCACCCGTCACGACGAAAGGCTCGGTATAGATCATGAAACTGTCCATGAACCGCAGCAGTATCGCGATCAGCAACACGCCCTGCATCTTCGGCAATTCGATATAGCGAAAGACCGACCAGCGGCTGGCCTGATCAATGCGGGCGGCCTGGTAATAGGCCTCGGGGATGGATTGCAGGCCCGCATAGCACAAAAGGGCTACCAGTGAGGTCCAGTGCCAGACATCCATCACGATCACGGTGGCCCAGGCATCGAACGGGTTGCTGGTGTAATTGTAATTGATGCCCAGGGCCGCCAACCCGCGCCCCAGCAGGCCGATGTCAACGCGGCCAAAGATCTGCCAGATTGTGCCGACCACATTGAACGGGATCAGCAAAGGCAGCGCCATCAGCACAAGGCAGAAAGACGCCCAAAAGCCCTTTTTCGGCATGTTCAGCGCGACGAAAATCCCCAGAGGCACCTCGATCGCGAGGATGATCGCCGAGAACATCACCTGGCGGCCAAGCGCGCCATGCAGGCGCTCGGAATGGATCATCTCGTCGAACCATTCCAGCCCGGCCCAGAAGAAATCATTGCTGCCGAAAGTATCGTTGAAGGCGTAGTTCACCACCGTCATCAGCGGGATCACCGCCGAAAAGGCGACAAGGATCAGAACCGGGATCACCAGAAACCAGGCGCGGTTGTTTTGCGTCTTTTCCATCACGCGGCCCTCTCTGCAGGCGAGCGCGGTGCAACCCGCCAGTCATTCGCGTAGACGTTGATCCTTTGCGCAGCAAAGCTGACGCGGGGGCTTGCGGGAACGCCGCCGCCCTCGGGCAGCACCATATTCAGTGGCTTGCCCAGCACCTCGCCCCGGACCAGCCGGTGCCGGCCGACATCCTCGATCCGGTGGATGGTCAGGGCGAGGCCCTCAGCGCTGAGGCTGACATATTCCGGCCGGATGCCGATCTGGCCTGCGACCGGCGCATAATCAGCGCCAAGCGCGATCACCGTACCATCGCTGAGCGTGGCGCGATCCCCCGCGACCTGAGCCTCGAGGAAGTTCATTCCCGGCGAGCCGATGAAATAGCCGACAAAACTATGGGCCGGGGTCTCGAACAGTTCTTCCGGCGTGCCCATCTGCACCACGCGACCGTCATACATGATCACCACCTTATCGGCGAAGGTCAGCGCCTCGGTTTGGTCATGGGTGACATAGATCATCGTATGTCCAAACTCGCGGTGCAGCTGTTTCAGCTGGGTGCGCAGCTCCCATTTCATATGCGGGTCGATGACGGTCAGCGGCTCGTCAAACAGGATCGCGTTGACATCCTCGCGCACCATGCCCCGGCCAAGGCTGATTTTCTGTTTCGCGTCAGCCGTCAGGCCCCGCGCCTTTCTCGACAGCATCGCCTCCATCCCGATCATCTGCGCGATATGGTCGACGCGGGCCTTGATATAGGCCGGGTCCATGCCGCGATTGCGCAGGGGGAAAGCAAGGTTATCGCGCACCGACATCGTGTCATAGACGACAGGGAACTGGAACACCTGAGCGATGTTACGCTCCGCCGTGGCGGCGTCGGTCACGTCGAGATCTCCGAACAGCACCCGGCCATGACTGGGGCGCAAGAGGCCCGAAATGATGTTCAGAAGTGTGGTCTTGCCGCAGCCCGAGGACCCGAGCAAAGCATAGGCGCCGCCATCCTGCCAGACATGGTCCATCTCCTTCAGCGCGTAATCCTTCTCGCTGGTGGGATTGGGCAGGTAGCTGTGGGCAAGGTTTTTCAGCGTGATCTGTGCCATGGTCAGGCGGCCCTCGCATAGGGCGCCGGCGCTGCCAGCCGCCCTTCCGCATCAAAGAGATAGACATGCGCCGGGTCGAGCCAGACCTCGATCTCGGCGCCCGGTGTCAGGGCATGCACCCCCTCGACCAGACCAACCCAGCGTTCGCCTTCATGGCCGAGATGGAGGAAGGTTTCCGAGCCGGTGATCTCGGTGACCGAGAGCTTTGTCCGGAAGGACACGGCGCTTGCGGAAGGCCGGTTCAGGAACAGGTGATTGGCCCGGAACCCTGCCCTGTAGCGCCCGTCTGGCAGCGCGGCGAGACTCCCAAGGGCGGGGGCGCTGGCCGTGCTGCCGAATTTCAGCCGCTGGCCTTCCTTCACCACGGCCAGGAAATTCATCGGCGGATCGCTGAAGACGCGGGCGGTGGTGGCATCGACCGGCTGGCGGTAAACCTCGGGTGTCGGGCCGAATTGCGTGACCCGTCCTTCCCAGAGGGTTGCGGTATTGCCGCCCAGCAAAAGCGCCTCTTCGGGTTCGGTGGTCGCATAGACAAAAATCGCGCCCGAAGCCTCGAAGATACGCGGGATCTCGACGCGCAGTTCCTCGCGCAGCTTGTAGTCAAGATTGGCCAGCGGCTCATCGAGCAGCACAAGACCCGCTTCCTTGACCAGAGCCCGCGCCAGCGCGCAGCGCTGCTGCTGGCCGCCCGACAGCTCCAGCGGCTTGCGCGTGAGCATCGGCGTCAGCCGCAGCATGGCGGCGGTTTCCTGCACCTTGCGGTCGATCTCGGCTTTCGGGCGGCCAAGGATGCGCAAAGGTGAGGCGATATTCTCATAGACCGTCAGGCCCGGGTAATTGATGAATTGCTGATAGACCATCGCGACGCCGCGATCCTGGACACGCTGGCCTGTCACATCCTGGCCCTGCCAGAGGATTGCCCCGCCATCGGGCCGGTCAAGCCCGGCCATCAGCCGCATCAAGCTGGTCTTGCCCGAGAGCGTCGGCCCGAGAAGCACATTCATCGTGCCCTTCTGCAATGTCAGGCTGGTGGGGTGGATATGCACCCGCCCGTCCACCTGCCGCGACACGTTCTGCAGTTCCAGCGTCATCTGTCCTCCCCTCAGGCGCAGCCCTCGCATCCTCCAATGCCCGGGCACGCCGATTTCTCGCTCTCAGGCTGCCGGTATCTCCCGGTTCTTTGCCGCTTTGGCCATAAAGGCCTCCAGCGCCGTGATCTGGTCTTCGGTCATATGCAGCCCAAGCCGGGTGCGCCGCCAAAGGATGTCCGCCGCCTCGCGGGCATATTCGCGGGTGATCAGCCAGTTGACCTCGGCCCCGCTCAGCGTCGCGCCGAAATCCGGGCCCAGATCCTCCGGCCGGGTCGCCCCCGCCAGCAGGTCAGACGCCTCGGTGCCATAGGTGCGGATCAGGCGGGCGGCATGGGCCTGGGTCAGGAACGGAAATGCCGCTTTCAGCCGCGCCACCAGATCTGCCACCCCGTCATGCGGGAAATCGCCACCGGGGAGCGCCACCCGCGCCGTCCAGGCCGCACCGGCCTGCGGGAAAAACGGCGCGAGCTTTGCCAGCGCATTTTCCGCCAGCCGGCGATAGGTTGTGATCTTGCCGCCGAACACATTCAGAAGCGGCGGCGCCTTGTGGTCCGCCCCCGTATCGAGGCTCAATACATATTCCCGGGTCGCCGCCGTCGCCGATTTCGCGCCGTCATTGTAAAGCGGGCGCACCCCGGAATAGCTCCAGACCACATCATCCGGCGTGACCGGCTTTGCGAAATAGCGACTGGCAAAGGCGCAAAGGTAATCGCGTTCCTCATCGGTGCAAACCACTTCGGCCGGGCTGCCCTGATGATCCTTGTCGGTGGTGCCGATCAGGGTGAAATCGTCTTCATAGGGAATGGCGAAGATGATCCGCCCGTCTGTGCCCTGGAAGAAATAGGCGCGGTCGTGATCATAGAGTTTGCGCGTCACGATATGGCTGCCGCGCACCAGCCGCACCCCTTCGGTCGAGGTGATATGGGCCACATCGCGGATCACCTCGCCCACCCAGGGGCCACCGGCATTGACCAGAGCCCGCGCCAGATGGGTCTCGCGCCCGTGCGGGCCTTCGGTGGTGATCTCCCAATGGGCGGCTGTCCGGTGCGCCGATATGACTTTCGTGCGCGTCAGGATGCGCGCGCCCCGCGCCCCGGCATCGCGGGCATTCAGCACCACAAGGCGCGAATCCTGCACCCAGCAGTCGGAATATTCCCAAGCGCGACCAAAGCCCGGCTGCAGCCAGCGCCCCGCCGGATCCGTTTTCAGATCCAGCCTTCGCGTGCCCGGCAGGATCTTGCGCCCGCCCAGCGTGTCATAAAGGAAAAGCCCCAGCCGGATCAGCCAGGCGGGGCGGCGGCCCTTCATCCAGGGCATCACTAACCCCAGAAGCCGCGAGGTCGGCGTGTCACTTTCGAACCGCATCCCCGGGCTGTAGGGCAGCACGAAGCGCATCGGCCAGCTGATATGGGGCATGGCGACCAGCAGGGTTTCGCGCTCCTGCAAGGCTTCGCGCACCAGATGGAATTCGAAATATTCCAGATAGCGCAACCCGCCATGGAACATCTTGGTCGAGGCCGATGAGGTGCCCTGCGCCAGGTCACCCTGTTCGGCCAGCGTGACAGACAGCCCACGCCCCGCCGCGTCCCGCGCAATGCCGCAACCATTCACGCCGCCGCCGATGACAAAGAGATCGGTCATGTCTGCGGTCGTAGTCGACATCCTCTCTCCCTCAGCTCGAATTTCGTGCCCATCAACGAGTAGCAGCCAGATTTCATCGGTCAAGCATGCATTTTCGTTTTTGCGCGATTTTGCCATTAAAGAACATTAATTGCCGCGATGCGGCGTAAATGCTGCGTCTAAATTTTCGCTTTTGCCGTCTCGCAGGCTTGCACGCGGGCTTGCCTTCCGTATTCTTCCGCATCACAACGGCAAAACGGCGGACAAAACCGCGCATGAAACGAACCCTTGCAGAAGGCGCGACTCCTTGGTGCTGAGCATCCGGCAAAACCAGATCGTAGAACTTGCCCGGGCCGAGGGCCGGGTTGTCGTTGAGGATCTGGCGCATCGTTTCGACGTGACCCTGCAGACCATCCGCCGCGACCTGACGGATCTGGCCGAGGCGGGGCTGCTTGACCGCGTCCATGGCGGGGCGGTGCCCCGTATGGGCATGGTCAATCTGGGCTATGAGGCGCGCCGCCGTCTGCATTCCGAGGCCAAGGCCGCGATCGCCACCGCCTGCGCCGCAGCGATCCCCGACAATTCCAGCCTGATCCTCAACCTTGGCACGACAACCGAAGCCGTGGCGCGCGCACTGATCCACCATTCGAATATCACGGTCATCACCAACAACATGAATGTTGCCAATATTCTCGCGGATAATCCGGGCTGCGAGATCATGGTGGCGGGGGGCGCGCTGCGCCGCTCGGATGGCGGCCTGGTGGGCGAACTTGCCACCCAGTTCATCGAACAGTTCAAGGTGGATTACGCGGTTATCGGCACATCGGCGCTGGATCTGGACGGCGACCTGCTGGATTATGATCTGGCCGAGGTGCGGGTCAGCCGGGCAATCCTGCGCCAGGCCCGGCAGGCATTTCTGGTCACAGATCACAGCAAGCTGGGCCGATCCGCGCCGGCGCGGATCGCTTGTCTGGCTGAAATCGACACGCTGTTCACCGACCGGGCCTTGCCAGACGCGCTGCATGAAAAATGCGCCGGATGGCGGACCCATCTTCATATCTGTGAATCGACCCCCATCCCTGCCAGCGCCTGACCGGCACGGGGGCGTGACCGGTGAGACCACGCCCCGGTTTTGGCCAGCGGCATGGGAGGAGTAATTGCACCACATTGCGCAGGCAGCGGCAGTTCCGGCTCAGACCGCACGGACAGAGGCACGGGCGCCAGATCTCTGGCCACAAAGCGGAGGAAACCGCGGCGTGGCGCGATCCGGCCTGTTGTCACGCTGCTGCTGATGCTGACACAGAGCAACTGACCGGCAATCGCGCTCAGGCTGTTTCGTCGAGACGCAGCCCCTGCCCCCGCGCCGCATCAGCGATCAGGCCGCCAAGCGAATTCATCACCTCGATGCGGCTGTTGCTTTTGCGCCAGAACAATCCGATCCGCCGTACAAATCCGGGATCAGCAATGGCGATACAGCTGAGACCATCGGTGCTGGTGCAGGCAAGTCTGGGCAAAAGCGTCATCCCCATGCCGGCAATCACCATCTGGCGCAGTGTCTCGAGGCTGGTGCCACGAAAATCGTCGACCTCTTCCGCGCCTGAGATGCGGCACAGATCAAGCGCCTGGTCCCGCAGACAATGGCCGCTCTCAAGCAGCATGAGACGCTGCCCGGACATCTCCGCCGCCGAGATCCGTTCGCGCCCGGCCAGGGGGTGAGCCGCCGGCACCGCAAGGCGGAAGGGTTCCGAAAACAGGGACAGGCCGGTGAGGCCGGGCTCGGTCACCGGCAGCGCCAGCAAGGCGGCATCAAGCTGGCCATCCGCCAGCTGCCGGATCAGCAGGCTGCTTTTGGCCTCCTGCAAGATCAGCTCTGTCTTGGGAAAACGGCCAACGAAAGCCGGAACCAGACAGGGCAGGAAATAGGGGCCAAGCGTCGGAAATACGCCAAGCCGCAGCCTGTGCGCCCCGCCTTTGGCGCGGCTGGCCGAAATATCCCGGATGTGGCCGATCTCTGCCAGGGCGCGGCGGGCATGAGCAAGCACTTCACGCCCCGCATCGGTGATCAGCAGATTGCGCGGCGCGCGTTCAAAAAGATCAAATCCCAGCATTTCTTCAAGCTTGCGGATCTGGCCCGAAAGGGTCGGCTGGCTCACATGGCAGATCTCGGCCGCGCGATGGAAATTGCGGTGATCCGCAAGGGCCACCAGGTATTCCAGATCGCGCAGCTTCATCCCATTCGCTCCGTTCAGGCCGCCTTTTCGGCGACCGGCAGACGTATGAGGTGATCAAAGGCCGCGAGCCCGGCCCTTGCGCCTTCGCCCATGGCGATGACGATCTGCTTATAGGGCGCGGTGGTGCAGTCGCCGGCGGCAAAGACCCCTGGCAGCGAGGTTGCGCCATGGGCATCGACCACAATCTCGCCGCGCGGGCTGAGCGTCAGCGTGGATTTCAGCCAGCCTGTATTCGGCATCAGCCCGATTTGCACGAAGATCCCCTCCAGCGCGATCTCACGGATCTCGCCACTCCGGCGGTCTTCACAGGCAAGGCCCGTGACCCTGCTGCCATCGCCTTTGACCTCGGTGGTGCGGGTCTCGGTCAGGATGGTGACGTTTTTCAGGCTGCGAAGCTTGCGCTGCAACACGTCGTCGGCGCGCAGGGCTTTGTCGAATTCGATCAGGGTCACATGGGTCACAAGACCGGCGAGATCAATCGCCGCCTCGGCGCCGGAGTTGCCACCGCCAATCACCGCAACGCGCTTGCCCTTGAACAAAGGCCCGTCACAATGCGGGCAGAAGGTGACGCCCTTTGCCAGATATTGCTCTTCGCCCGGCACGCCCATTTTGCGCCAGCGCGCCCCCGTCGACAGGATCACCGATGTCGCGTTGAGCGCGGCGCCCGAGGCCAGGGTAACCCGATAGCCCCCCGGGACCTCTTCCAGTCTGGTGGCCACCTGGGTGTTGAAAATATCGACCTCATATTCGCGGACATGTGTTTCCAGGGCACGCGCGAGCTGCGGTCCTTCGGTATGCGGGACCGAAATCAGGTTCTCGATCGACATCGTGTCGAGCACCTGGCCGCCAAAGCGTTCTGCGACTACGCCCGTGCGGATCCCCTTGCGCGCGGCATAGATCGCCGCCGCCGCACCTGCCGGGCCTCCGCCGACCACCAGCACCTCATAAGGCGCCTGGGCTGAGATGCTCTCTGCCGCGCGGCTCACCGCACCCGTATCAATCTTTGCCAGGATCTGTTCGGCATCCATCCGGCCCGCGCCGAACAATTCACCATTGAGAAAGATCGTCGGAACCGACATCACCTGCCGTGCGTCAACCTCTGCCTGGAAGAGCGCGCCGTCGATGGCGACATGCTCGATCCCGGGGTTCAGCACCGCCATCAGGTTCAGCGCCTGCACCACATCGGGGCAGTTCTGGCAGGAGAGCGAGAAATAGGTCTCAAAGCGGAACCGGCCCTTCAGCGCCCGGATCTGATCCTGGATCGCCTGTTCGACCTTTGCCGGATAGCCACCGGTCTGCAAAAGCGCCAGTACCAGCGAGGTGAATTCATGCCCCATCGGCAGGCCCGCAAAAGTCAGGCTGATATTCTGACCAGGCGAAGACAATGCGAAAGACGGCACCCGCGCCGCATCCGCGCCTTCGGTGACAGTGATCTTATCCGAGAGGCCGCGAATATCGGCGATCAGCGCCAGCATATCTTTCGATTTTGCATCATCCCCCGCGAAAGTGGTGATCTCGACCGGGCGCATAAGGCGTTCCAGATAGCCCTTCAGCTGGGTTTTCATAGCGGCGTCGAGCATCGGATAATCTTTCAGGCAGGGTCAGCAGAAGGTCCCGGGGGCGAGGGGACACCCCCGGGGGAGACAGGATCAGCGGCGCGCGCCTCAGATCTTGCCAACGAGATCCAGCGAAGGGGCAAGGGTGTCATCACCTTCCTGCCATTTGGCCGGGCAGACCTCGCCCGGATGGGCGCGGACATATTGCGCAGCCTTGATTTTGCGCAGCAGATCCCCGGCATCGCGGCCGATGCCTTCGGCCGTGATCTCAAAAGCCTGGATCACACCATCGGGGTCGACGATGAAGGTTGCACGGTCTGCGAGGCCTTCAGCTTCGCGCAGCACGCCGAAACTGCGGCTCAGCTGATGGGTCGGGTCGCCGATCATGGTGTAGTTGATCTTGCCGATCGTGTCCGAGCTGTCATGCCAGGCCTTATGCGTGAAATGCGTATCGGTCGAGACCGAGAACACTTCGACGCCGCGGCTTTGCAATTCAGCATAGTGATCTGCGACATCGCCCAATTCGGTCGGGCAGACAAAGGTGAAATCGGCCGGGTAGAAAAAGAACACCGACCATTGGCCGACAGCATCCGATTCGGTCACCTCGATGAATTTGCCCTGCCGGAAAGCCTGTGCTTTGAAGGGGAGGATCTTGCTGTTGATAATGGCCATGGTCAGCTCCTTGCAGAATTCCGGACCCCTTTAGGATGCAGGCGCAGCAATGACAAATCGATCAATGGAGCAGTTTCGATAGGTGCAGCCTATCAATCGGGTGAAAGAGCGACAACCGTCTGTATGATAAAGCGAATAATTCAGGCCCCCCTGCCCGACACGACGCCAGGCGCAGAGCGGCAGACCCGGGCAAAGCGCATAGCGCAGAGAGCGCCAGCTGCTGGCGCAGCCGGCATGGGGGAGCGGAATGAGGCGCGAAAGCGGTATCTGGCAGCGCAACATTTCGGAACGCTGGCAGGATCAGCGCTTTGCTCTGTTATTATCGGAACTATCCGCAGATCCAGCCACTGGCTTAACAGGCTGCTGAACAAATCTGCTGTGCGGAACGGTTTCCTTTGCGCAGGGTTTGATGCGGCACGCGGCGTGAGGAGGCAGCCGGGCAGACGCTTTCCGGCTCAGGCGGTGAGGAGTTTCGGCAGCGCCGTGACCTGTCATAGCCGGGGTGCCGGGCAGGTCTACCGTCGATGGCGGAGGACCGGGACTTCCCGGCCCGGATCATCAGGCCGTCATACGACCGCAGCAGGAACGCGTGGTTGACGCGGCCGAGGCTGGCTTACTGCACCCGCGTCTCTTCCCATCCGACAGCCCGCCCATTTTCCGCATGCAGCTGCAGACGAGTGACCGGAGCGCCGGTTTCGATATCCACCAGTGATGATCGTGCTTCGCCCGGGTGGTAAAGATGGTCTTCACCCCATTGGCGGAGCGCAACGATCACCAGAAACAGGCCGCGCCCTTTCTCCGTCAGGACATATTCCCGATATGCGGTGCCGTCAGAGGCAGGCGCCATTTCCAGGATGCCGCGTTCAGTCAGATCGCGCAGCCGCGTTGCCAGCACCCCCCTGGCAATGCCGAGGCCGGTCTGAAACTCGCTGAACCGCCTTACACCGTCGAAGACATCGCGGATGATGAGCAGTGACCACCAGTCGCCGATCACATCGAGAGACCGCGCCACCGGACAACCGGAATTCCACAGGCTGACCCGTTTCACCATCGCAGCCGACCTCCATCATCGCGAATCTGGTTCTAAAATAGAACTGGATTACTGCCCGTACAAGTAGTTCTGAATTGAGACCAGAATGAAGTTACAAGCAGGATCACCATGCAGCACAAAAGCAGCACCCCGCACGGCAAGGATGGCAGCTTGTCGAGGATCATCGCCCTGGCCTTCGCCATCGCCGCCGGTCTCAGCGTCGCCAACATCTATTTCGCTCAGCCCTTGCTTGAGGCGATGGCGCAGGATTTCGGGATCGCGCCGGCCGCGATCGGCCTTGTGGTGACATTGACGCAGCTGGGTTACGGGCTGGGCCTGATCTTCATCGTGCCGATGGGCGACCTGGTTGACCGCCGGAAACTTGTCGTCGGACAGGGCTTTCTGTCCGTTGTCGCGCTGATCGCCGTCGGCACCGCAAAGACCGAAGCGATCCTCTTTGCCGGCATGGCTGCGGTCGGATTGTTCGCCGTATTGGTTCAGGTGCTGGTGTCCTTCGCGGCGACGCTCGCCACGCCCGCCGAACGTGGCAAGGCTGTTGGAATGGTAACGAGCGGTGTGGTGATCGGCATCCTTGGCGCGCGCTTCTTCGCAGGTATGCTCGCCGACTTCGCCGGTTGGCGGGCGGTCTATCTGACCTCGGCGGGCCTCACACTGGCGATGGCCGGACTGCTTTGGCGCGTCCTCCCGCGCAATCTGCCGCCGGAAAGCCCTGACAGCTACGCAGCGGCTTTGCGCTCCATCCCCCTTCTGTTCCTGGCGGATCGCGTGGTTTTGGGTCGCGGCATACTCGCCTTGCTTATCTTTGCAGCGTTCAGCACCTTCTGGACCGCGCTGGTGCTGCCGCTCAGCGCTGCGCCATTCGGCTATTCCCACAGCCAGATCGGCCTGTTCGGACTGGTCGGCATGGCGGGGGCCATTGCTGCAACGGGCGCGGGCAGGCTTGCGGATCGCGGTCTCGGCCAATGGACGACCGGCCTCTCGCTAACGCTCCTGCTGGTGTCATGGGGGCTGATCGCATTGCTGCCGATCTCAATTCCCGCCCTGTTGACTGGTGTCGTGGTGCTGGACCTCGCAGTACAGGCCGTCCATGTCACCAATCAGAGCATCATTTTCGACCGGCATCCGCAGGCGCGCAGTCGGCTCGTCGGCGGATATATGGCATTCTACTCTCTCGGCAGCGCCATCGGAGCCATCGCAGCAACGACGGCCTACGCGCATGCCGGCTGGGGCGGGGTTTCGACACTGGGGGCGGCATTCAGCGCGGCAGCCTTGCTCGGATGGGTTTTCACACGCCGTCTTCCTGTCGGCTTTGTCGATGCGTCAGGCCACGGCGAACCTGCTCATCCGGTCGATGCCGATGAACAAATATAGTCTTTCGTCGGGAGAACGCCCCCGGAGCCTTGCCTTATCCTTACATGCAAAAAAGAGGATCGCATCATCAAACCCTGAGATCAGAAAACCATCGGTTCAAGAGCCACTTTGACATCCTTGACGGCACAGGCGCATGCTCCAGGTGCATCACGCAGGCAATATGGAGGGGCCAATGACAGCAATCGCGCTGCCACGCACGGTCAGGGCCAAGCTTCTGATCGCGATTGCCGCGATGCTGACACTGATGCTGGGCTCCGGCATTCTGGCCATCAGCGGTCTCAATCGTACCGGCAGCGCGCTGACCTCGCTCAGTGAAGAGCGACTTCCGGATATCCTCTCGGCTACAAGGCTCGCGCAGCAAAGCACGGCCCTGGCGGCACTTGCCCCTTTTGTCAGCTCGGTCGAGGTGATGAATCAGCTCGAGGCCGAAACGGTGCGGATCGATGGGATGATCCGCGATCTTGGTCTGCTGGTGGCGGATCTGCCCGACAGCGCATCTTTCGCCGGAGAGGCCGGGCAGCGGGTGCGCGATCTTGCCAGGGGGCTGTCGCAGGCGATAGGGCAATTGTTGGAGGCCAGCCGCAAGACACTGGAATTGCGGGCGGAAATGGTTGAGCTGCAGTATGGAAACTCGCCGCGCGGATACGCGCCGTTTTGCGCCGCAGCACAGGTGCTGCGCTGCCGGGTCCGGGAGATACATCCCTGCGCGAAGGCTTCCGGTTCGGCGGTTGGGTGCTCGACACGCTGCGACGCAGACTGACCGATCAGAAGGGCAATGCTGTCGATCTGAAGGTCGGCGAATTCGATCTTCTGGCGGCCCTGCTTGCCGCACATGGACGGGTCCTTTCGCGCGCCCAACTTTTGGATATGACGCGGCGCGGGCATGACGCAGTTTATGAACGCACCATCGACGTTCTGATCCTGAGGCTCCGGCGCAAAATCGAACCGGACCCCGCACATCCCCGGTTAATCATGACCGAACGTGCAATCGGCTATCATTTCGCGGGCGCGGTCGAGGTAGTATCCACGGACAGCCCCCCGCGCTCAGGACAGCCGCCCCGCCAGCGCGTGTGACCGCTCTCCCAGCATCAGCACACTGGAATCCGGTGCGAGCAAGGCCGAAACAGGCAGGGTTGCTGCCCCCACCGGCGCAGCCAGGGCACCAAAGCCGCCGCCCAGTAACTCGGGTGCGATGATCCCGATGGCCCCAGCCTCATTGAACCGCGCCTGCACCTGCGCGAGAAGATCGAGATGCAGATTGCGTGGCAGGATACTGTCAATGATGATTGCTTCGAGGTCGATGACTAAAGTGATCGCGATGATCGCTTCGACCAGCGCCCCCGCACAATCCAGCGTCCAGTCCCGCACCGGCTGGCGGGCCGCTTCGGGTAAAGGCTCAAGCGCACGCATGCGCGAGATCCCAATTCCCTGCGCATGCAGATGATCCATCAGCACGCAGATCGAGGCGCGGTGCAGCAAGCTGGTATAGCGCGCAGACGGCGCTTTCGCTGGGGTCAGGCCTGAAGGTGAGACCGGCAGCGGCCCGAGCGCCGCGCTGTTTCCATTCGGGCCGGTATGAACCTTGCCATCCAGCACCAGGCCGCCGCCGATAAAGGTATCAATCGAAATATGCATGAAATCGCGAAACCGGGTGCCGCTCCCAAGCACAAGCTCGGCATGGGCGGCGGCCGTCGCATCATTTTCTACGAAAACCGGCATCTCTCCGCTGTCGAAAAAGGTCGCCAGATCCAGCGCGTGCCAGCGGCTGCCCAGATTCGCGGGGAAGCCCAGCTTTTCGCTCCACCCACCAAGGAAATAGGGGGCGGCAATGCCGAGACCCGCCATAGCAGCCCCGGGCACACGGCCGGCCTGGGCGCGAAAATCCGCAATCGCGGCATTGCCCACGCGCCGGACCCGGGCCGGGTCGGGGAAATCATATTCCTGTTCCATCCGGGCGCAGATCTCGCCGGCGAAATCCAGCATCACCGCCACCATTGCGCGACGACCGATCTTGATGCCGATACTGTAGAGCCGCGTCGGGTTCACGGCATAGAGAACCGATGGTGATCCGCGCTTGCCCAGTCTTTTGCCAACCTGCCTGACGAAACCTGCCTGCTCCAGCCCATCGACAATATCAGCCACCGCTGCGGGGGTAAGATGCGCGACACGGGCGAGATCGGATTTGGAGGCTTCGCGCTGGTGGCGCAGGGACTGCAGGAGGAAACGCTCGTTATACTGCCGAAGCCTGCCAGAATTGCTGCCCTTTCCTGACAATTGCCTGCCCTCTTTGCTGTTCTGGCACATTTTCCGCTATCACGCGCCACCCTATCCGGCCTGCCCTGGCCGGGGTCAAGCCTCCTGCGGGCCTCGCCCCGCCATCACCGACAAAGATCACTCTTGCGCGGCTCAGCCTCTTTAATATGGCAAATTGGCTAATTAATAGTGTTCCAAGGGGCGCGGCGCACCCTTTTGAAAGCCCGGCTCCGGTGCGCCGCGACGCGCATATGACGATGCTCACAGGTCGGGACGTCCGGAGCCCGCTGTTATGTCAGGGCATATGTGGCAACCGGAGCTGCTCAGTTCACTGTGCGAGCCGGATCAGGTCGCGGGTTATTCCTTCCGCGACTTTGCGTAAACGCACCAATTTCCGGCAGAATCGGCGGATCTGTTGCAATTATGATGCAGCAATCACGCCATACGGCACTTGCTGTTGTGCCAAGTGTCACAAAGTGTTGACGAAAATAGTCAGGTGTTGGAAGGGCAACCAGGTAAAATTGTCGTAAATCGTCTTCGCGGCAGCGCTGAAACCATAGAGCAAGCCAGAATTTCAAGCCAGCTCCCCCACATGTTCGCCCCCGCGGCCCTCCGGCCCGGATTCTTATTACGGGAGCCTCCATGAGCTATTCTTCGAAGTCCTCTGCCGGAAACGGCCTGCGTCCTATGCCGACACTCGGGCTGCTGCCGGTCCTTGCGATCTCGGCCACCATCGCCGGTGACGCCCATGCGCAAACCACCGATTCAGAACATCTGGGCACTATCGTGCTGCATTCGGGCGGCGCGCAGGGCGAAGCCGCGAATGACTATCGCGTCACCGAAGGCTCTTCTGAAAAATTCACCCAGCCGATCGTCGATACGCCGAAGACGATCACCGTCATCACACAGCGCCAGATGGAAGAGCGCAATGCCACCTCGGTGCTGGAAGTTCTGCGCACCACCCCTGGCGTGACGCTCGGCTCGGGCGAAGGCGGCACGCCGATGGGCGACCGTTTCTTCATCCGTGGCTACCAGGCCGCCACCGATATGATGATCGACGGCGTGCGCAATCTGGGCCGGACCTCGAGTGAATCCTTCAATGTGGAATCGGTCGAGGTGGTCAAGGGCCCCGGTGGCGCCTATTCGGGCCGTGGCGCGACCGGCGGGTCGGTCAATCTCGTGACCAAACAGGCGCAACTGGGCGAAAGCTTCAACACCGCCTCTGCAACCGTTGGCAATGGCAAGCATAAGCGCCTGAGCTATGACGGCAATTTCGACCTCGGTCAGGATATGGCGCTGCGTCTCAACGTGATGGCGCAGGATTCGGGCGTGCCGGGCCGCGATGTGCTGGAGGATGACCGGAAAGGTATCGCGCTGGCCTTCACCAAGGGCCTGGGCGCCAGCAAGGTCTCGCTGAACCTGTCGCATGACGAGGCGCATGGCACCCCAGATCTCGGCGTGCCGATGGAGACCGCAGGCTGGCGGACACGCAACGGCGGGCCGGCGATTTCGACCGACAACCCAGGCCGTCCGATTGAAGTGATGCCGGACAGCGCCTTCTTCGGCTCGGCTTATCGCGACTTCCGCGATGTGACGAACCAGAGCGCGATGCTGAAATTCGAACATGAATTCAGCGAGACTCTGAAATGGGACACCACGCTGGCCTGGATCGGGTCCGAGCAGCACTACATGATGACGCGCCCGACCATGAGGGGAAACACCGATCAGGTGGTACGCGATCTGCGTTCTGGTGCGAAAAAGAACCGGGCAGTCGCGTTCCAGACCGGTCTCAGCGGATCGTTTGAAACCGGCACGCTCACGCATGATTTTGCAGTTGGCCTCGAATATTCGAAAGAAAAGATCGGATCGGCGAGCCTGATCGGCACCGGACCGCTTGTCGGAAGCAATCCGACGCCACCGACGGTAGGAACCACTCCGGTCGGCAGCCCCAACCCCTTTGATCCGGTGCAATATCCTGGCTACAGCTGGGGCGCATGGGGCACCCCGATCGAGACCACTACCAAAGCGCTCTATCTCTTCGACACCATCCATTTCGACCCGCAATGGTCGCTGGATCTGGGGCTGCGTTACGACAAGTATAAAGTCGAAGACGACACACGTTCGCGCAAAGACAATATGCTGAACTACTCGGCCGCGCTGGTCTATAAGCCGGCGCAGAATGGCAGTGTCTATTTCGCCATCGGCACCTCGTCGAACCCGTCGGGCGAATGCGCCGGCATGGCGGGCGGCGCAGATGGCGCTGGCGCCTGCACGCTGACTGCCGGCAGTGTCAATCTCGACCCGGAAAAGAGCAAGAGCTACGAGCTCGGCACCAAATGGGAGCTGTTTGACAGCCGCCTGCTCGTTTCGGCCGCCCTGTTCCGCACCGAGAAGAAGAACGCCCGTGTGACCGACCCGATCACCGGCGTTGGTGTTGCTCTGGCCGGCGAGAGCCGCGCGCAAGGCATTGAGCTCGGCGTTGCGGGTCAGATCAATGATCAGTGGGGCGTCTCGCTCGGCTATGCCTATACCGATGCGGAAGTGATCAAAGGCGGCGGCACCACCGGCGCCAATGACGGCAAGCAGATGCAGTTCAATGCGAAGAATAGCTTCAGCCTGTGGTCGACCTATGCGGTCAATGACAAGCTGACCCTGGGTGGTGGTGCGACCTTTACCGACAAGCGCTGGCTTGATGCGGCGAACACGATGATCCTGCCGTCGCAATGGCGCTTTGACGCCATGGTCGCTTATGAGCTGACCGAGGCCACCGTGCTGCAAGTCAATATCAACAACCTGCTGGACGAGCGCCTCTATGACGCCTCGCATGTGGGGATTTTCGCGAACCGCGCTCCTGGCCGTTCGGTCACCGCCAAGATCGATTACCGGTTCTGAGCCGGGCACGCTGCCCCTGGCTGACCTGATCCTGGAAAGGGGCGGCGCAATGTCGCCCCTTTTCCAAATCTGAAGACTGCACATCTGCCGCCCGCCTTCCTGTCCGGCCCCGCCCGATCCGGGCTTACCCAGGTGCGGGTCGCGCGCTATCCTTGCCAGAAACCAGACGGAGCTGCCCATGCTTGTCACCATTCCCGATCTGCTGACCAAAGAAGAAGTGGCGTATATCCGTCAGGTGCTTGAAGGAACCGACTGGGTCGACGGGCGTGTGACCGCAGGCGATCAGGCGGCGCAGGTAAAGCTGAACCTGCAAGTGCCGCAAGACAGCCCCGTTGGTCGCGAATTGTCGCAGATCGTGGCGCGTGCGCTTGGCCGCAACCCGGTCTATTCTTCGGCGGTTCTGCCGCTGCATGTGTTGCCGCCGATGTTCAACCGCTATGATACCGGCATGACCTTTGGCGCGCATGTCGATGGGTCAATCCGGGTCGTGCCCGGCTCCGGCCAGCGCATCAGGACCGATGTCTCGACCACGGTCTTCCTGACCCCGCCCGAAGACTATGACGGCGGCGAACTTGTCGTGCATGACACTTACGGCACCCATAACGTCAAACTGGCCGCGGGGGCTGCGGTGATCTATCCGGCAACCTCGCTGCATGCGGTGACGCCGGTCACGCGTGGCTCCCGCTGGGCCTCGTTTTTCTGGGCACAATCCATGCTGCGCGATGACTGGCAGCGCCATATGCTTTACGATCTGGATCAGGCGATTATGCGGATCCGGTCACTTTTGCCCGATGATGACCCGGCGGTGACCGCATTGACTGCGCATTACCACAATATGATCCGCCAATGGGCCGAGGTCTGAGCCTTGAGCCAGGATTTTGCGATCCCGCCTGATGTTGTCGCCTTGTCCGATTATGCGAGGCTTGCTCAGAAGCGACTGCCGGCGATGGTCTCGGCCTGGCTGGACGGGGGCGCGGGCGACGGCGTGACCCATGCGGCCAATCTGACGGGCTGGGACAGGATTCGGCTGGCGGGAGGAGTGCTTGCGGATATGCGCGGGGCCTCGACCGGCCTTTCACTTTATGGCCTTGCGCTGGATCATCCCGTGCTGCTGGCGCCGGTGGCTTATCACCATCTCGCCCATCCGGAAGGTGAAATCGAGACCGCACTAGGAGCGGCCGCGACCGGTGCGGTTATGACCCTGTCAACGCTGGCCTCGACGCGGATCGAGGATTTCGGTTCGGTGGCGCAGGGGCCCTGGTGGTTCCAGCTTTATGCCCAGGCCCGGCGCGAGGATACCGAAAGCCTAATCCGGCGCGCCGAAGGGGCAGGTGCGCGCGCGCTGGTGCTGACGGTCGATGCACCGGTCAAACTGCGCAATACCGAAGAGAGGATCGGTTTTCGCCTGCCCGACGGGATCGGGGCGGTCAACACTATCGGCATGGCGCCGCCCCGGGTTACCGCAATGCCCGGTCGCAGCGCCGCGTTTCTGGGGCTACTGGAGACACAGCCGAGATGGGAAGACCTGGCCTGGATCCGCGCCGCAACACGCCTGCCGATTCTTCTGAAGGGGGTTACGAGACCCGCGGATGCAATCCGGGCCATTGCGGCAGGCATCGACGGGATCATCGTCTCGAACCATGGTGGACGGGCGCTTGACGGCCTGCCCGCCTCTGCCGAGATCCTGCCCCGGATTGCCGAAGCCACAGCGGGGCGGGTGCCGCTGATCTGCGATGGCGGCATCCGGCGCGGCACCGATATTCTGAAAGCGCTGGCGCTCGGGGCGGCGGCGGTGATGGTGGGGCGCCCGCAGATCCATGCGCTTGCGACCGGCGGCGCAAGCGGGGTCGCGCATATGGTCACCATTTTGCGGGCCGAGCTTGAAGTGGCAATGGCACTGACCGGTTGCAACTCACTCGCAGCGATCAGCCGCGATGTGCTGTGGCAGGACTGAATGGGACAACAGGCCAAAGGGTATCGCCGTCTGGCTGAACAACGGGGGCTTGCGTGCTGCTTTGTGGGCTACGCAACATCAGGCCCCGTTAAGGGGAGAAGCGCCGGCCCAACCCGGCCGGGGTCTGCCGTCCAATCTTTCTGTGCCCTGCCGCCAGATGGGCCAACGTCATTCGGGCAGAACGACCGGTCGAAGAGGGCTGTTCGCATAGTGTGACACTGTCAAAGCTTCTGGGCCATTGACCGGTCAGTTACTATGCCAGATGAACGACCGGCCTCATGTATTTTGAACCATCCCACCGCACATTCATCCCTGCGAGCTGAAACTGGTTAACGACAATCTTGCTGGCAACCACGATCCAGTTTGATTGAAACGAAGGGGGTGCCCACAGGCCCAGACGGAGCTCATTCGTGATGAGAGCCCGGTCAATGTCGGAGCGGCAGTAAAAGCAGGCTGCAAATTTCGGTGCTGAGGCGTCAGAGCCGGATAGTCTGAGCTGATTGAATTGATACGTAACGCGGCTGATACCTTCGTCCTGCTCGGCGCCCGCATCCTGCATCGTCAGAACACCAAGGGCTTCGATGCCTTCAAATACCCGCCCGACCGTACTGTGGATCTCAATCCGCTTCTCAGCTTCTGTACCTGAATCGCTCGATTCATCTGGACAAGCGTATTGTCTGACTTCGTTACTTTTAACCAACAACTGTTGCGACACTATACCATACACCTTCTGTTGAAGCCTTGTTTTAAACCCACAGCACCACGACTAAACGAAAGATCGGCATGTTCGGTTTCATGCCGCCGAAAATAAAAGCTCGTAAGCAGGCCCGGGCTTCGCTTGCTCCGTGCAGCCGCCGGCTGGGTATCACAATGGCGGTCCGCCCGGGATGGCGTTATTTTATGCAAATCCGCTCATAATCTGAGCATATATGCACAACTCAGGCAGCGTCTTTTGACTGCCCCGCCCGGTGATCTGCGCGACCGTATCGCCCCCGAACCCGTCCGCGAAATTGCATGTCCCCGTCATGGCCGCCTTGCCTCGGAATCAGCGAGGGAACGTTCGCGAAACATGGTGCAATTCGCACCTCTGCGAAGCGTGGCCGGGGCCTTGACGGCGCTGCCCTTCCGATCTTATTGATCACCTGACCAATAAGGTATCGTGACGCGCAACAAGGGAGAGACCCATGGCACAATACGGTTCACAGGAAATGTCGGCGCCTTTGCTGAAGGTGATGATGCGGCGGCCAGGGGCAAGCCTCATCAAGGCCGATCCCGCTGACTGGAACTATGTGACCCCCTTCGACAGCGCCAAAGCCATCGCGCAATATCAGGGCTTTGCCGATCTGATCGTGAAGGCCGGGGCCGAGATCATCTGGCTTGAGGATCAGGACGACGGCCTTGCCGATGCGATGTTCACGCATGACCCTTCACTGATGACCGACAAGGGCGCGATCATCCTAAATATGGGCAAGCTGCGCCGCCGGGATGAACCCGCTCTGCACGAGGCCGTCTATCAGCAGCATCAGATCCCGGTTGCAGGCCGGATCACCGGCGAGGCAACCGTCGAGGCCGGTGACTGTATCTGGCTTGACCCAAAAACGCTGCTCGTCGGGCGCGGCATCCGCACCAATCAGCTCGGCATCGACCAGCTGACGGCAATTCTTGCGCCCGAGGGTGTCAGCATCCTGGCCTTTGACCTGCCGCTCTGGGACGGTGAAGCCGCCTGCCTGCATCTCTTGTCGGTCCTGAGCCCGCTGGCGGATGACCTGGTGCTGGCCTTCCTGCCGCTGCTGCCGGTCGCGCTTTACAGGCTTTTGAAACAGCGCGGCATCCGCATCGTCGAGTCGCCGAAGGATGAGTTCCTCGCCAGCAACGGCCTCAGCCTCAATGTGCTGCCGACCCGCCCCAATGAGCTGATCATGCTCAGCGGTTTCCCGAAAACCAAGGCCGCGCTCATCGCCGCCGGCTGCACGGTGGAAACCTTCGAGGGCGACGCGCTTTGCATCGCCTGCGAAGGCGGGCCAACCTGCCTCACCCGTCCGGTTCACCGGCAAGCGGCGTGACAAAGGCCCCGGCCTGGCGGCGGATCCCCGAGGCGCAACGCCGGGGTGATCTGGTCGAGGCGGCGCTGGATGTGATTGCGCAATCGGGTCTGCAGGGCGCGACCTTTCGCGAGATCGCGAAACAGGCCGGGGTTGCCCCCGGTCTGATCGCGCATCACTTTGAAAGCAAAGAGATCCTGCTGCAGGAGGCATACCGCAGGGTGGTCTCTGTCCTGACCTTCACCGATGAGGAGGAGGCAGGATCCGCTGCGGAAAATCTGCGCCGTTTCATCGTGGCCAATCTGACGGAGCCGGTTTCCAACAACCGAAATCTGGCGCTCTGGTCGGCTTTTATCAGCCAGGTGAGCCATAACCCAACGCTGGCCGGGATCCATTGCGAGGGCTATCTGGCCTTTCGCAACAAGCTGCAGCGCCTGATCGTGGCTTTCCTTGCAGCGCGCGGCAAAGAGATCGATGAGACCCGCGCCCATCGGCTTGCCGTTGCGATCAATGCACTGATGGACGGGCTCTGGCTGGAAGGCCGGCTTGCAGGCGGGCTTTTTGAAGAAAATGAACTGGTGACGGTGGCCCTGTCATCGGTTGAGGCCCTGACGGGCGAGAGTTTTGCGCCGCCCGGAGAGGGTGAGAATGACATGCCGGCGAGGATGATCGATGGTGAATGAAGAACAGCCCGGCAGCGGCCAGACCGGGCGCGCGGTTCAGGGTAAAAACGCGGCGCGCTGCCTGGATCATGCCCTGCGCCTTGTGGAATGGGCGAGCGAGACCGGCACCCCGGGCGAGGCGGCGTTCGGCGAGAAAGCCGCCGCCCTTTTGCGCGGGCTGCCCTGTTTCGCGGATCATCCTGAACGGGTGCGCCTGATTGCCAGCCATGGCGAGCCAGAACGACAGATCGTGGTCGGGCTTGTGCGCGGGAGCGGGCGGCGCACCCTGGTGCTTGCGGGCCATTATGATGTGGTTTCCGCGTCGAATTACCGCGATCTGGCGGATCTCGCCTTCTCGCCCGAACCGTTGCTGGCCGCGCTGCGCCAGGATCTGGCCAGCCGCCCGCTTTCCCCCGCCGAGGAAAAGGCGCGGGTCGATTTCGAAAGCGGTGATTTCCTGCCAGGACGCGGCCTTCTCGATATGAAAAGCGGCATCGCAGCCGGGATCACCACGCTCGAGAATTTCGCAGCCTCGGGCGCGGCAGAGGGCAATTTGCTGCTCGCCATGACGCCGGATGAGGAGGCCAGTTCGCAGGGGATGCGGGCCTTTCGCGACATCCTGCCCGAGCTCGCGCGTGAATGGGATCTTGAGATCGCGGGCGGCATCAATCTTGATGCGACCAGCGATCAGGGCGACGGCGCCGGGGGCCGGGCGATCTACAAAGGCACGATCGGCAAGCTCCTGCCGTTTGCGATGGTCGTGGGCAAGCCCTCCCATGCGAGCTACCCGTTCGACGGGGCCAGCGCGCATCTGATTGCGGCCCATCTGATGACTGCGATGGAGACCAACCCCGATCTTTGCGACCGGGGCGGCGCTGAGGTCTCGCCGCCGCCGATCTGTCTTGACGGGGGTGACTTCCGCGCGGGCTATGATGTGACCACGCCGGAACAGGTCTGGCTGGCCTTCAACTGGCTGTCGCACAGCCGCAGCCCCTCGGCGCTGATGGCGCAGTTCCACAACCTTGCGGAAAGCGCGCTTGCGGCGGCGATGGCGGCTTTCGCGCGCAACCGGCAGGCCTTTACCGGCGAAGTGGCGGAGCCCGAGCCCTCGCGCGTTCTGACAATCGCAGAACTGATGCGCCTTGTTGCCGCGCGTGAAGGTCAGGCCGCGCTGGAAGAGATCCTTGCGACGCCGCCCGCCCACGACAATCCGCTGGCGCTCAGCCGTGCGCTTTGCACGCGGCTGGTGGCGCGTGCGGGGCTGAACGGGCCGGCGATTGTGCTGGGCTTTGGCAGCCTGCATTACCCGCACAGCCATCTCGATCCCGACCGGGCCGAAGATGCGGCGCTGATGGGGGCGATTGAGACCGCAAGGCACGAGATCCTCGCCGCGACCGGCGTGCAGATCTGCTGGCGAGACACCTTTGTCGGCATCTCGGACATGAGCTTTCTGGGCAATGTCCCGCCACCGGAAGACGCAAGGATCGTCGCGGAAAACACGCCCGCCCGGCGATATATCGACCATGTGCCGGATAATGCGCTGCGCTTTCCGGTGGTCAATATCGGCCCCTGGGGGCGCGAATATCACCAACGGCTGGAACGGGTGCACGCCCCCTATGCCTTTGAAACACTGCCGGATTTTCTGACGGCAATCGTTGCGCGCTTCTTCGCGCAGGGATAGGGGCGCGAAGGGGGGCGTCACGCGGGCAGCGAAATCGTCATGAAACGCCCGCTTACCATCGCGACAAGTGCCGCCGCGATGGTGGCCTGGTGCCCGCGGCCTGCGGTGTCAGAGATTTCCCCTGTTCTCTTTCTCAGGGGGCCTCATGCAACCATGCGGAGGAACTGGCGCAGCCGGTCCGATTTCGGATTGCTCATCATGTCGGAGGGCGCGCCGCGCTCTTCGACCAGGCCCTGATGCAGGAAGACCACCTCGGAGGAGATGTCCCGCGCCAGCGCCATTTCATGGGTGACAAGGATCATGGTGCGGCCCTCGGCAGCAAGCCCTTTGATCACCTGGAGCACTTCCTGCACCAGCTCAGGGTCAAGCGCCGAGGTCGGCTCGTCAAAGAGCATGACCTCGGGATTCATCGCCAGCGCGCGTGCGATGGCCACGCGCTGCTGCTGCCCGCCGGAAAGGCGCGAGGGATAGCTGTCTTTCTTTTCGCGGATACCGACCTTTTCAAGCAGTTGCTCGGCCTCGGCCACGGCCTGGTCGCGCGACAGGCCCAGCAGGTGGCGCGGCCCTTCGATGATGTTTTCCAGTACCGTCATATGCGCCCAGAGATTGAAGTTCTGGAACACCATGCCAAGGCGCTGGCGGACCAGTTCCAGCTGCCTGCGGTCGGCGCGCGGCATCCTGCCCTTGACGGGCCGGGCGCGGATCACCTCATTGCCGACGATGATTTCGCCGCTGTCCGGGGTTTCGAGATAATTGATACAGCGCAAAAGCGTGCTTTTCCCGGACCCACTTTGCCCGATCAGCGAGATGACATCACCGCGCCTTGCCTCGAGGCTGACGCCTTTGAGGACTTCGAGCGGGCCGAAACTCTTGCGGATATCCCTGACCGCAAGCGCGATATCATTGGCCATCTTGTTTAATCCTTTCCGCAGCGCGCGGTTTGGCCCATCGCCCGGTCATCGGGCGCGATAGCTGGTTGCTTTGCGCTCAAGCAGTGTCGTGAGCTGCGTGAGGATGAGAACGACGACGAAATAGATGATCGCAGCTGCGATCAGCGGCTCGAGGATCATCATGGTTTCGCGCTGCAGCGCGCGGGCAGTGCCAAGCACTTCCATGATCGTGACCGTCGAGGCGAGCGAAGTCGCCTTCAGGAGGATGATCACATCGCTGGCCAGAACCGGCAGCGCCGCATGGAAGGCCTGCGGCAGCGTGATGCGGCGGAAGATGCGCCCCGGGCTCATGCCGATGGCACGGGCGGCCTCGATCTGGCCTTTGGGCACCGCAAGAATGGCGCCGCGCAATACTTCGGCATTGTAGCAGGCCTGGCTGATGGTCAGCACAAGGATCGCATACCAGATCGCATTGCGCAGATAGGGCCAGAGCCAGGAATGGCGCACCCAGGTTCCGGGCAGCAGTTCGCCCAGCCCATAATAGACCAGATAAAGCTGCACGAGGAGCGGTGTGCCCCGCATCACAAGACCCAGCGTGAACGAGGGCCAGACAAGGATCCGGTAGCCTGAAATCCTGGCCAGCGCCAGGAGGATGCCGAAAATCAGCCCGAGTGTGCCGGCGACTGCAGTCAGCATCAGCGTAAGCGGCAGCGCCTTTATCAGCGGCGGCAGAAACTGAAGAATATCGCTGATCATCAGAACCCCCTTCCCACACGCTTTTCGATGCGATGGATGATCGCCATGGAAACCAGCGATATGAGGAGGAAGGCAGCGGCAACCACGCTGTAGAAGAGCCCGTATTCCTTGGTCACCCCGGCGGCGCGATAGGCGGTAAAGAGCAGCTCGTTGAACGTGCCAAGCACGGCCACAACGGCACTTTCCTTGGTGATGGCAAGCCAGAGATTGCCCAGGCCCGGCACCGAATGGCGCAGCATCTGCGGCAGGACGATCCGCCGGAACAGAAGCGCACGCGGCATGCCGATGGCCTCGGCGGCCTCGGTCTGGCCCTTTGGCACCGCAAGGATACCAGCGCGCATCACCTCGGTCATGAAGGCGCCATTGACGAAGGCCAGTGCGACGACCGCAGCCCAGAACCCGCTGAATTCAAACCTGTCACTGACCAGCCCAAGGCTCTTCAGCAGCTTTTCCGCCCCGCCGACCAGCGAGAAATAGACGATCAGGATGACCAGCAATTCGGGCAGAGAGCGCACAATCGTCGTATAGGTATTGGCAATGCCGCGCAGTATGCGGCTCGCGGACAGTTTGCTCAGGGCCGCCAGAAGTCCGATCATGAGCGACAGCCCATAGGCAATCACTGACACGACGATCGTCATCATGAAGCCATGCAGAAGTTGGTCGCCCCAACCGGCATCACCCCAGCCGAGCAATTCCCATTTTGAGTCCATCGGCCTGTATTCGCCCTTGCAGAAAATCGGGGCAGTGCCGACTGGCCCTGCCCCGGAAGGATTGCTTACTCACGACCCCATTTGGTCAGGATCTCTTTGGCGGTGCCGGCCTCGAGGAGCTTCCCGAGCGCGGTATTCACCTTGTCGAGGGTCTCGGCATCGCCCTTGCGCACGGCATAGGCCACGCCTTCGCCAAGGACAATATTATTGGGCAGGCGCATCTTGGTTTCATATTCCGCGCCATCGGCCGAGGTCAGGAAGTCTTTGCCGTAATCGCTGTCCACGACGATGTAATCGACGCGGCCCGCCATGAGATCCGAGATCGCATTATCGGCATTATTGTAGTTCTGGGTGCCATTGCCGGGCAGGTAGATCGCGATGTAATTCGCCTGGATCGTTGCGGCCTGCACGCCGAAGATGACGCCATCAAGACCTTCCTCCGACAGCACTTCGCCCTCGCCATTCGGATCCTTGACCAGCGAAAGCGGACGGCTGTCTGCTTTGGCGCCGATGACGTCGGTCTGGGCGTAGACATAGGGCGTGCTGAAATCAACGACTTCGCGACGCTTATCGGTGACCGAGAAGGCACCGACGATAAAGTCGAACTTTTTCTCCTGGAGGGCGGGGATCAGCGCCTCCCAGGTCATCTGGCGGATTTCGCAGCCTTCCGGGATATTGGCGCAAAGCAGATTGGTCAGTTCGGCCTCGATACCGATCCAGGTGCCCGAGGAATCGAACGAGGTCATCGGCATATAGGGCTCGGGGCTGACGCCAAGGCGCAGCGGTTCGCCATGGGCGGCGGTCGAAACCGCCGCGAGGACTGCCATGGAGAGGAGGGTCTTTTTCATCGTCTTTCCCTGTCAGGAGTTGGGGGTGGTTTGTTTTTACTTATTTTTTGGGATCAAACCAGCGAAGAGACATGCAGGACAGGCCCGCATCCACTTTGCCGATCTGGGTCGTGTCGATGGCGACGACATTCAGGCCCTCAGCGGTCAGCAGGTCGATGGTGCGCGGGAAGGTCTTGCCCACCAGCACCACGTCATTCACGCGCAGCGCATTTGCGGCGGCTTCTTCGCCCTCGGGCACGATCAGGGTGCGCAGCCCGGCAAACACGCCCGAGGCTGCCAGCCGGCCCGTCGAAAGCACCAGATCATCACCAACCAGCGAGCAGTCGGTCTTGAAATGCAGCACGCCTTCGGGCGTGGCCACGATGGAGGATTTGAGACCAAGCTGCGTCAGACAATCCTGCAACGCCTCGGCCCCCTTGCGGTCAGTCCTGGCCGAGAGGCCGATCATCACCTGGTCCGGTGTGGTCAGGATATCGCCGCCATCGGCATAGCCACCCTCGGCGAGTTCCAGCACGGTCGCGAATTTTTCGCGCAGGACCGGCGCGATATGCTGCGTTTCGCGCATCCGGGTCTCGGCGCCCGGGCGCAGGATCACCGCGCCTTCGGAAAACACCAGCGCAGGGTCTTCGACGAAAACGGAATCCGGGAATTCTTCCAGCGCCGGCAGAAGCGTGACTTCGCAGCCGGCATCGGTCAGCGCCGCGATATAGGCCTCATGCTCAGCCTTCACGCCCTCATAGGTCGGGTTGCCGGTATCCAGCGCCCGCAGGCCATTCACAATCGAACGCGACGGCGCGCGCAGAATGACCGAGTTGAAACGGTAAACGGGGGTCGTGGTCATGGAAGTCACCTGAAGATGGGGCCGAAAGGAAGTCCCGCAGCGGGGGTTGCAGTTTCTGCCTGGCGGCGATGACGCCGCCGGGCAGTTTCGGTTTTGACCTACCTGGTTCGGCGGGTAAGATGAAGCCCCGCAATCGTGCAGCGCACAGATCCCCCGGCCCGTTCAATCGTTGGAATATCCAGCGCGACAATCGGGGTCGAGGTTTGGATCATATCGATCTGCTGCTGCGAGAGGCTTTCGCGGGCAGTGGTGGACATCACGAGGATTCGCCCGAATTCTCCGCTCAGTTCAAGCGCATTGCCTGCAAAACGGGCAATCTGCTCTTCGCTGATGTCGATCACCTCGCGTCCGGTATCGCGCAGACGGTTCGCAATCTCGTCGCGCCGCGCGGCATCGGTGATGAGAGACAGGCCGACAAGCGCGTAATCGGTTGCGATGCACATCAGCACATTGGTGTGGTAGATCGCCACGCCATGCCGGTCCGCCGCGGCGAATACCATCGGCTCAAAGTTGAAATGGGTGCAGAACCGTTCCAGCGCGATGGGATTGGTGCGCTCGGACTGGACGGCATAGGCCACCCGGTCGATATGGTCGAGAACCATGGCGCCAGTACCTTCCAGAAACAGCCCGTCAGGTTCCAGCCCGGAATAGTCGATCACGTCCTGAACGCGGTATTCGGCTTTCAGCATCTCGATGATATCCGCCCTGCGTTCACGCCGGCGGCTGGGCGCCTTCATCGGGTAGATCGCCACATGGCCGCCGGCATGGGTCGAGAACCAGTTGTTCGGAAAGACGGAATCCGGGGTGTCCCGGCCCTCATCCTCGAACAGATGCACCCGGACGCCATGACTCCGCAGGGTCTCGACAGCGCGGGTGATTTCCTGATGCGCCAGACCGGAGAGATCGGCGGCCGCCTCTTCCATCTTCTGGAACACATTGTCCGAGGCGGTTTCCGTATTCACCGTGAAGAGATGCGGCCGGATCATCACCACATCGGATGGGGCCTGGACCGAGGTGCGGATCGCCTTCATCTTGCGGCGCCCTCGTCGCGGGCGCCGGCGATGCGCCCCATCATGCCATAGAGATCGCGGGTGTCATCGGGATCTGCGAGCAGGTCCAGATCCTCTTTAAAGTCAGTGTCCCGGATCTTGTCGCGGATATAGCGGACGGCGCTGAAATCCTCGATGGCGAAGCCCACGCTGTCAAAAAGCGTGATCTGGCGGTCTGACACACGACCCGGGCGCTCGCCGTTCAGCACCTGCCAAAGCTCGGTCACCGGGAAATCCTCGGGCATCTGCTGGATCTCGCCCTCGATCCGGGTCTGGGGCGGAAACTCCACAAACACATCCGAGCGGTTTAGGATGGCGGCGGCCAGTTCGGTCTTGCCGGGGCAGTCGCCGCCAATCGCGTTGATATGCACCCCATCGCCGACCAGATTATCGGTCAGGATGGTGGCGTTTTGCTTGTCGGCGGTACAGGTGGTGATGATCTGAGCGCCCAGGACGGCCTCTTCGACGCTTTTGCATTCGGCGATCCTGAGACCGGTCTGCGCAAGATTGCGCGCGGTCTTGGCGGTGGCGGCGGGGTCGATATCGTAAAGCCGCACCTCTTCGATGCCGCAAATGGTCTGCATGGCAATGGCCTGGAATTCGGCCTGCGCGCCATTGCCGATCAGCGCCAGCACGCGCGCGTCTTTCGGCGCCAGCAGCCGCGCCACCATGGCCGAAGTCGCCGCCGTGCGCAGCGCGGTCAGAAGCGTCATCTCGGTCAGAAGGAGCGGATAGCCGGTTTCGACATCCGACAGCACGCCGAAGGCCACAACGGTTTGCAGGTTGCGCTGCAGATTGACCGGGTGGCCGTTCACATATTTGAAGACATAATTCACATGATCCGAGGTCGGCATCAGTTCGATCACGCCGCCTTCGGAATGCGACGCAAGGCGCGGCGATTTTTCAAAGCTCTGCCAGCGCAAGAAATCCTGTTCGATGTAATCGACAAGCTCTGTCAGCAGGCGCGGCAGGCCGATGCTGGTGATCAGGCGCGCCATGTTTTCAACGCTGACAAAGGGCACAAGCGCCCGACCGGACGGGACTGGTTTTTGCATCTTTTTCTCCTGGGTCGAGGCGGGTTCAGGACCGTGAGCAAAAGTGTCTGACAGAGCAATATACAAATTAAATGCTATAATCCGTCATTATTCTGAATTATTTTGATCACATCTTATAGTCGTATTGCAAATATCGTCAGGAAGCGGATGGCAACTCAGGATCAGGCGAAACTCGTTTTCGATGAATTGGACCGCAAGCTGATCAGCTTTCTGCGGGCTGACGGGCGTGCGCCGCTCTCGAAGCTTGCCGATGCGCTTGGGGTTTCGCGTGGGACGGTTCAGAACCGCCTCGACCGGCTTCTCAGCGCGGGCGCGATCCTTGGTTTCACAATCCGCGTGCGCGAGGATTACGAAAGCGGCTCGTTCCGGGCGATCATGATGATCGAGGTGGTGGGGAAATCGACCTCGCAGGTGATCCGCAAGATGCGCGGCCTGCCGGCAGTGGTGGCGCTGCATACCACCAATGGCGGCTGGGATCTCATCGCCGAAATCCGTGCCGACAGCCTGTCGCATTTCGACGAGCTCTTACGCGAGATCCGCATGATCGACGGCGTGCTGAACAGCGAGACCAGCCTGATGCTCAGTTCGGTCAGCGGCTGAGACGGCTCAGCGCCCCGCCGGCGCACAGGCCCGCAGCGCGGCCACGAGGTCATGGAAGCGGTCACCCTGCACGATCACATGATCGCGCATGGCCATAGCGGCCGCCTCGCCCTCCCCGGCCCGGATTGCCGCCAGGATCGCATCATGTTCGCTCCATGAACGCGGGATCCGGTTGCGCACCCGCAGCTGCATCCGCCGGTAGGGCTGCAGCATCGCGTGCAGCCGCTCCGTCTCCTGCTGCAGAAACGCATTATGGGTCGCGCGGAAGATGGCATGGTGGAACAGAGAATTATGCCGGTAATAGCCCTCGGCATCGCCCGCTTCGGCCAGGGCCGCGCATTGCCGGTGCAGCGCCTCTAAAGCCGCCAGCTCCGGGGCGGTGATCCGCCGCGCCGCAAGACGGCAGCAGGTGGCTTCGGCCTCGGCCATGGCCTCGAACCGTTCGGCCAGCTCTTCCACCGACCAGGAGCTGACATAGGTGCCGCGCTTGGGCATCACCCGCACAAGGCCCGAGGCCTCCAGCTGATGCAACGCTTCGCGGACCGGGGTGCGGGAACAGTCGAACTCGCGTTCCAGCGCCTCAGGATCGAGACGCGAACCCGGGGCGTGAATGCCTTCTACAATGGCATTTTCCAGAGCGTTCCTGATCCGATGTGCATTGGAGATACCGGACATCCGACCCCTCTTTCTCTTCGCCAGATGCTAGCTGCTTCGCCGGTGCTAATCCATCCACAGATTTGTTATATACAACATTACAGATAATAGATATATCTCTGCCAGGACATAAGCACCCGAAAACCAAGCCATGTCCAGAACCGGATCTGCTTCATCCCGCCCCCCGCGCCAGTCCCGACCATCTGGCAGAGCTGCGCTACTTAGATATAACGCCCTGTTTTTCCAGGGGATTATCACCTCTCTCAGCTTGTTCCGGCATGCCCCTGCCTGAGGCAGCGACGACGCAGCAGCAGGTCGTGGGCCTGAACCGTAAGCATCCCCAGAAGCACCAGCGCGCCGCCAAAGAGGAAGTCCGGCGTCAGATGTTCGCCCAGCAGCAGCGCACCTGACATCACACCGAAAACGGGCGTCATGAGGCTGAGCACGCCCAGGCGGGAGGACGGAAAGACCTGAAGGAGGCGGAACCATATCATAAAGCTGACGGTGCAGATGATTATGGTCTGAAACCCAAGATTTACCAAGTCGCCGGCACTGGGCTGCATATCGAGGCGTCCGGTCATTGCGCTGAATGCAAGGGCCACAATGCCCGCGACGAAAAGCTGGTTTGTCAGCGTCTGGGACGGAGGCGCATTGGCAAGGCGTGAGGTGCGTATAACGACCGTCGTCAGCCCCCAGGCAATACCGGCACCAAGACCAAGCAGGTCACCGATAATCATCGACGCCGCGAGGGGCTGCTTGCCGCGCAGCTCTGGCAAAAGGAAGATTGCCGCCACTCCGGTGAAGGTTATCGCCACCCCCAGCCACTGAACGCGCGCCATTCTCTCATCCGGCTGGGCAAAATGCAGCCCGATGGCGGCAAAGATCGGCCCGGTATAAAGGAATACCCCGATATGCGATGCCGTGGTCCAGCGCAGCCCCTCGGCCACCAGCAGAAACTCCAGCGCGAAAAGCGTGCCTGCCAGCAGGCCCGGGCCAAGGAAAATGCGGGGCAGCCAGCGGTCGCGGCGGACAAGTCGGCTGATGGCGAAGACTAGTGCCGCCGCCATGGCGGAGCGCAGCCCGATCTGCAGCATCGGGTCGATGCCGGGGGCTGCAAGTTTCATAGCGGTCTGCTGCAGGCCCCAGGTGAGGCAAAGCAGGATCATCAGCCCAAAGGCCGTAAGGTCAATCGGTCGTTTCATGGAAGGGGCCGTCCGTTAAAGCACTTGCCTTATCTACCTCTGGCGATATTGGTGCATATATTGATTATCCGCCATTCCATTCCGGGAATCTGCCAATCATGCAACCGCCCCATCTCCGCCAGCCGCCCGGACATATCACCCTGCCAGCGCCGATCTGGTTTCGGGTCGAAGCCATGCCGGATAACGGAACTTATCCTTTCATGCGACACCCCTGGGGGGAGTTCGTCTATTCCTATAGTGGCGTGACCGAGTTGCGAACCGGCGGTCAGGTGCTGCTGGCGCCGCCACATATGGCCTTCTGGATCCCGGCCGGGGCCGATCAGGTCGGATATAATCGCAAGGCCACGGTGCATGTTTCGATCTATATTGATCAGTCACTTTGCGCCGGAATGCCAAGGGTACCGGTTTCTCTGCGCGTGACGCCCTTGCTCCGGGCAATGCTCGACCGGCTGGAACCGGCCTCTTTCGATGACACACCACAGCACGCGAGACTGCTGCGCGTGATGGTCGACGAGATGGAGCGCTGTCCGGTGACGCAGAGCTTCCTGCCCGACAGCGACGAGCCCGCTTTGAAACGACTGCTGGCCGCGTTGCACGACAATCCGTCGGATCGGAGAAGCACCGCCATACTTGCCCGATCTTTCGGGCTGAGTGAACGGACGCTGCTTCGTCTGTGTAAACGGGATCTGGGAATGTCTCTGACCGAATGGCGCAACCGGCAACGTGCGGTTCGCGCCATCGCAATGCTACAGGAGGATGTAAGCGTCGAGACCATCGCGCTTGATCTTGGCTATGCCACCGCCTCTGCCTTCATCGCCATGTTCAAAGGGATTATGGGGGAAAGCCCTGCACGATTTGTTGGGCGGTAGCGCAGCCCTTTGCCTGCAAAATCAGGGTGACAGATTTCTTCTGTGTTGTAGTTATCGGTCTTCCCGAAGGTACCGAGCCCTGGGCTTCACTCAGCTGCAATCCCGTGAGATCCCCGGGAAAGCGCACCATGGCCATATAACCCGGAAATGCGATCGCCCGGCCTGGCGGGCGGGACCATGCCGAGACACTGGTTGCGGGTATCAGCTTCGGCGCTGTCGGGGTTATGGCCGGTGCTGTACGGCAAGAACGAAGGCCTTGTCCGCGGGGGTTCTCTGGCTGTCCAATACCCGCGATGCACTGCTGGAAGATCTGGCCCCCCCGCGCTGCTGATCCATAACGCGATCTCCCTGTGCGCGCAGATACCGCTGCGCGCGTCCCGAGCCGACAACCAGGACGCTATCCGGCAGGATCTGATCTGCGACCGGCTTCACTTGCCGTTGACCAGTCTGCGGCAATCTGCGATTTGCTGCGCCCGATCTCTAGTGAGGGCATCATGCAAGAGAAACCAGGCGACTGCGCCGAGCAGGAATTGCTGATCCTGATCCAAAAGCTCCATGCCGAATTAGGCCCTGTCCCTCGCATCCGCCTGTCGGTCGTCGGGCGCGGGCGCGGACTCGACGTGGCACGGCTGCTGGTCGGGCTGAAAGCGGCAGGCCTGGTCGAGGAATATGAGACAAAGCCGGGCTGGTTCGGCTGGCTCCTTGGCAGGCGGCGCGAGATGGTGCTGCGACCGCTGACGGTCCCAGTTGAATCGCCTGAGCCGAATCCCGGACTGATAGAGGACGGTGCTGCGCAGGAGACTGCCGAAACACCGGCTGAGCATTTCGATCCGGTTCCGCTGACAGCCGGGGCTGCGGCGGAGGCTGCCGTGCCGGAACCGGTACCCGAGCTGGTGGCCGAACCGCTGCCCGACCCCATACCGATGGCGCCCCCAGAGCCCGATCCCCGGCTCACCGCCAGCGCCATCGAGTTACCGCCTTCCGTGCAGCCTCCCGTTCAGACCCGCCCTCGCCCGGTGCCTGTCGGCTATGCCGATGATATCGGCGGCGTGCCGATGGCGGTCCAGGCCGCGCAGCTGAGCGCATCGCTCGACCCAGATCTGCTGGAAGGGCTGCGGGATTTCCTCGTCACCCTTGGCATCGAGCTGACCTCCGCCGGAGAGGCGCTTGTCGCGGATCGTATGAACCGTGGCGCGCCTGCGGGTGACGCACTTATGCAGCTTGTGCTTTTCGCTTTCGCCCATCTGGCCCGGTTCGACGAGATCTCTGCCAGCCCCGCAGACCCGGTCGAGCTGCGCGACTATACCCATGCCGTTCTGACCGAGCTGGAACGGCTGCGCGATGCCGGTGAGATCAGTGAAGCCCGCTTTGACCAGGACCGTCACGAGATCCTGATCCTCGCCGACAGCAATGCCCACCGCGCGCCGCTGATCGAGAGGCTGTTCATGGATCCTTTCGGTGGCATGGCCCCGCCTGCGCTGCTCCCTGCCGAGCTGCGCGGTGTCGAGGAGTTTGAAGAAGACGATACCCTCAGCTGAATGACCCCAGAGGTTCGCTCCGGACCTACCAGCCCCCTATCGCAACCCCGCCCGCCTTCGTGCGGGCGGTGGCATTTCAACGCTCTGTAAGAGAAACGAAACCCGCGTGCTGCCCATCACTTGTTGCGATCACTTCGGGGAAGCCGGGATGATGCTCAGGCCGGAAGGCGGAAATTGCGAATGCCCGCGTGATCTTGCCAGCCTGGCGAGGCCCCAGCAAAACGGCCTCTGTCTTTTCAGCAGTGCTTTTTGTGAACAAGCCTCACAAATACTCAAAACTATGGAAGAAATATGAGAATAATCAGGCCTGATCCTCAGTGACGACACTGCACCGCAGATTGCACCCGTATCCATAGGCCACGGCCCGTTCCAAAGGCACCATAAGCCGGCTTGCGATATAGACGGCGAGGAATCTTGACGGCGCAACAACGCGCAATGTTCCGTCGTGACCGGGCTCGCCCCCCTTCAGCTGGCTGAACCATGCTGCATAGGTGCCCGGCTGATCGGCCGCCAGACGCGCCAGAACCTTATCCCATGGCGCCGAAGCAGGAAGCGCTACAGGCCGCGTTCCGAAATTGACCTGCACCACTTTGGGCGAACTTACCTCGGCGGCAGCCGGCGCCTCTTCAGGCACGATGTGGCGAGCGGACATGCGCGCATCATAGTCAGGCCCGACACTGGCCCAGCCCGGCGCGGTCTGGCGATAGATCTCTGCCCGGCACAAACGATAGGAGGCCACCCTGCCCCGCACGCCTGGCCGTGAGATCTCAAGCAATCCGGCATCGATCAGCCTGCGCGTTTCGCGCTTGGCCGTGCGCTGATCCACCGACCAGAGCGCGGCCATCTCGCGCTGCCCGATCGTGACCTCATCCGCCGCCCAGTTATAGCGTGCCGTGACAAGCGCGATCAGCCGCATCATTGTCGCCTGGCGGGTGCCACCGGCAGAAAGGCCATTGACGGCCATTGCTGTCAGAAGATCATATTTCTCACTGCCTGCCCCCGGGCCGGTCAATCTGTGACTTTGCATGATACTGCCCATCTGCCGGATTTGTTCCGATTCCTTCTTGGATCTCAAACTGACACGATCCCGTTATTTGTCAAATGCTTTTCGAAGACGGGATTTTTCACCTATCAAGAAATTTTAAAGAAATCAGGTATATTAGGTATAGGGTGACAGCCAGAGTGTCACCCTAATTCGCCCCGGGTGTCACCAAATTCTGGATTATCCCGGGTCATCTGTCACCAAATATAGAGTTTGCGCAGAAAGCCAGCGCTTTCTTGAGCGAATCGGCGCAAAGAACGGGAATTTGCGCTTTTCTTGTTTGGCACAATCTGGAATTCGCGCTATTCACGTTCTAACGAACAACAACGCGAGTTTCAGATGCGCGATTACAGCTATTTGCAGGACATGAATGAGCGCAGCCTTGCGCAACAGGCTGCAGTGCGTCGGGCGACCTTCTCACCCTCAGAGGTGAAAACGCTGCGGCCCTTCTCGATCTGGGAAATTTCAACCTTCATGTTTGATGTGCCTGCCGACACATTGCGCAAGAAGCTGGCCGAGGATCCCTCGCTGCCACAGGGTACGGTCGAGGATGACGGGCGACAGCGCTGGTTCTCGCTGCAAGAGATCAATGAACTGCGGCGGCGCATCCGCTTTCGGGGCCGCGCAATGTTGCCTGAGCGTCCAAAGGGCCGCGCGCTGCGAGTTGCTGTATCGAACTTTAAGGGAGGGGTCGGCAAGACGGTTGTAGCGCAGCACCTGGCGAATGCGGCGGCGCTGGATGGCTACCGCGTGCTGGTGGTCGATTTTGACCCCCAGGCCACGCTGACACATTCGATGGGTCTGGTTGAGGTGAAAGAGTGGAACACGGTCTGGGGCATCATGTGCCGGGACCTGTGCCGCGAGGCCGACCGCATCATGGAAACCTATGACGACCCGGCTGACTGCCCCTACCCCGCCGCAGATGAGCTGCCGAAAGATGTGCAGGAAATCGGCCTGATGCGGGCGCAGGATTTCATTCAGAACACCTCCTGGCCCACCATTGACATCATCCCTTCATGTGCGAACGCAGCTTTTGTTGAATTCGCCAGCGCCCAGTATCGCTCCCTGCACAAGGCCTGGTCGTTCTTCGGCTGTGTCGCGCGCTACCTCGATGAACTGCCTGAAGACCAGTATGACCTTGTGATCTTCGACTGCCCGCCCGCCATTGGGTACCAGTCGCTGAACGCGGCTTTTGCGGCTGATGTTCTCTATATTCCGTCGGGGCCGGGATACTGGGAATATGACTCGACCACGTCATTCCTCGGCCAGCTGGGGGATGCGCTGCAGGAAATCAGCGTCGGCTTTGAGAAGATCGCATCAGATGCCGGGATCACCCTGCCCAAGGCTTTCCTCGATATACGGCTTCTGATGACACGGTTTGAGAGCGCCAACCCTTTGCATACTGCGATGCTGGAGGCTTTCCGCAATGTGTTCGGTGCGGATGTTTGTCAAAACCCGATTGAAATGACCCGCGCAGTCGAACAATCCGGCAGGTTCCAGATGTCGGTCTACGAACAGGACTACCGTGAGATGACCCGCGAGACCTGGAAACGTGCCCGACTGTCTTTTGACAATGCCTATCAGGAATTCAAGCTTACCGTTCTTGCGGCCTGGAAGGCCCGCAACACCGCAAAGGAGGCCAGGACGTGACCAGCAAGGGCAATCGTTTCGGGATCTCTGCGGCGGATCTGCCAGCCGCGCCAACGCGGCGCAGCCGTGAGCCGGGCCCGATGGGCGTTGCGGTGCGCGAGAGCGCGGCCAGCGCGCAAGAGGCCAGCGAAGGTCTGATTGAGCAGCGCCGCCAGAATGCGACGGATGCCAAAGAGCTGCGGGCGGCACGCGAAGAGGGCAGGGTGCTGGTGGCGTTGCCGCTGGATCAGATTGCCAGTGATGCGCTGCCGCGTGACCGGCTTGATCTGGACACGGTGGCCATCGGCGACGAGATGGATGAGCTGAAGGCCTCGCTGCGCGAGCGTGGCCAGCGGGAGCCGGTCGAGGTCTTTATCGACGCCTCCGGGGCCTATCAGCTCAAGACCGGCTGGCGCCGGCTGACCGCATTGCGGCAGCTGTCAACGGAAACCAGCGATCCGCGCTTTGCGACCATCCTTGCCCGCGTGACAGTCGCTGGGCCTGACCGGGCAGAGCTTTATGTCGACATGGTGGAAGAGAACGTCATCCGGCAGGATCTGACTTTTGCGGAAATGGCCCAGATTGCTGTGCAGCTGGCACAGGACCCGCAGGCCGGGATCAATGGCACGGACGAGGCGGTGTCGCGGCTGTTCCGCTCGCTGCACAAGGTGAAGCGCGCCTATATCCGCAGCTTTGTCACGCTGGTCAGCAGCCTCGGTGAGGCGCTGATCTTTCCCAAGGCGGTGCCGCGCGATCTGGGTGTGGATATCGCGCGCCGTCTTGCGTCTTTGGGTGAGGATGGCGTGGCGGATTTGCGTGGCAGGCTTGCCGCTGTGACATCCGCAGAGGAACAGACGGCGGTGCTGCGGTCCTTTTTGGGTGCCCCAGACGGCGCGGGTGCGCGGCTTTCGCAGCCCCAGGCGGCGGAGCGCCAGAAGTTTGAGTTCCATGTCGGAGAGTCGAAAGTTACGGCGCGAAAGGGAGAGTTCCGGATCAAGGCAGCCATCGATTTTGCGTCAGTCGAGCGCCGTGTGCTGGAGCGGGCGGTAAAGGCATTTCATGCGGCACTTTCCTCAGGAGACTGATCTGCGGGCAGGGTGCGACGCGAGTTCGGCGATCTGTGCGGGCGGCCTTTTGGTCGCCCGTTTCATTTGTTACCTGTCGGTAACCTGAACCTGCGCTCAGGTTACCGACAGGTAACGCAAGGGCAGGGGAGGGGGCCGATGCCGAAGCGAACCCTGCCCCTATGCTCCGCAGAGGTCGCCACTTCCCTCAAGCAACAATGATAGCCGCGCGGTCACGTCACGGAGCGCCCCTCGCGGCCTGCAGTGCCCGCAATCCGGTCATCGGGCGATGCGCGCGAAATGGCCGGCCGCAGGTGGCTCCGCTGCTCGACTGCCCGGGGTGCATGAAAACGGGTTAAGGCTGCGGAAGGGGATGAGGGCCGAAAGTGCTCCGGGGCTGATCTGACAACATGTGGTCCATGATGTAGGCGAAAGCGACCTTGTCGCTGTGGGGCAGGGTGCAAAAAGCACGACATCTGGTCCGACAGGCCTGGCGGCAAACGGCATAAGGGAGGGTGCATCGGATCTCCCTCCGACGTGATCACTCCCGACTTGCCCCCGGTTGTCTCTCGTTCATAGCGGAAGTCCCTGGCTTTGACAGGCAGAGGTTTCGGCTGTGGCAAGCGTGCCGGGCGTGCTGCCATTAAACAGCTCAACCGCCCGGCGCGATTCTGTTGGGGTCTGGCTGCACAGCGATGATAGCGGCCTGACGTGGGTGTCGTCGTATCGCAGCAGGGCCAGCTTGCGCCGGGCATAGACGAGGCTGTCGAAGATATCTTCGTTGAGGTATTTGTCGCGCGGACTTCCGTCGAAGGGAACGATCCAGCCATTCTGCTGTGGCTTGCCGGGGGGAAGTTGCGCCATCCGTCACCGTTCTTGTTCGCTCATTTCAGGATCGCATGGCTGGTGAAACCGGTGCCCATGTCAGCGACAATGCGGTCGGGCTTGCCATAGGTCGGAAGAACCAGGGCATCAGGTTTCCGCGCGACCCTGGTGACCGAGATACTGGTGCCGGCGATAAAGGCCACGTTGCGGAACTTGTGGCAGGCCCCGAATGTTTCCGACAGATAGTCTGGCGACCAGCGCTGGTTCGGTCGCCTTGGCACTCGCATCGGTGTCTGGCATCGGTGTGCGTCGGCTGCGTGCCCCGTGGCGCCCAGGACGCCAGCGCACTGATGACCCTTCTCTCCGACAGATGCGGCAGAGCATTTATCGATCATCACCATGCCCACGTGGTCCAGATCACAGCCATGGACCGCTGGTAAAACCCGCGCCGCTTCCCGGCGATCCTGTGCATTTCCTGATGGATCTCTAGCGTGTCGGGCGGCGGCTCGCTCCACACGTTCCTCTGCTCTACACCGATCAGGAC
The DNA here is from genome assembly GCF_900105075.1 of Rhodobacter sp. 24-YEA-8. Lineage (NCBI taxonomy): Bacteria > Pseudomonadati > Pseudomonadota > Alphaproteobacteria > Rhodobacterales > Rhodobacter > Rhodobacter sp. 24-YEA-8. The sequence goes on along the minus strand of NZ_FNSK01000003.1, from coordinate 28,828 downwards.
GCCGGCCCGGCGCTGAGAGACCGGACGTCGCCTGTTCACCAGAACCGGTGGCATTCATCGGCTCTGTCTTTAATGCAAGCGACACCGCGTTCCGTCATTGCATCGGCGTCGTCAGGGCTTTCCTGGCAGATCCTATAGAACAATATTGTCGGGCATGACAGCTGCCACCAGGCGTGTCAGGCTGGTGCTCTCTTCCTCCGGCTGCCTCAGGCGCTTTATGTCTCACAGGTCCATCCCGCCATCGCTGGAATTCAGGTTGCAGAAAGTCGCAGGGCAGAGCCCATGCCGCGGCACAGTTCAGCCATCGGCAAGCCCACCTGCTGAACTTTGATCATCCCGATAATCTGCACTTCGGGGATTCAGCTTTGCCGCATCACATCTGCTACTTCACGTTGGGCGGATGCGACATCAGTCTGAGGGAGCTTCAGGGGGGCAGCACGAATAGGATCTGGCTGAGGCGCCGTCAGAATAGGTCAGAATTGAGGGCAAAGAAGCTTCCCACGTTTGTGAAGATGCGCAGATCGTCGACTCCACTTCCGTGGTGAAAATATGTCCGATAATGCAAGATTATTGGTTGTTATACAGGAATGACATGCGCGGCGGATAATAAGAACATATCTGGCATAAAACGCCGATACTTGTTGGCGTTCTGCTGTTGATTTGCACTCGGAACTGACCCGGGCATGGAGTGAACCCCATCGGCTGGACCACGGGAGCCTGAAGAACTGATACGCTGAGCGGGCCTTAATGGGAGAAGGCTCATGTCATCACGCGGTCCCTACCGGCGACATTCGGCGCCGTTCAAGCTGCAGCTGTGCCAGGATATCCGCGCCGGGGTGATCGGTCGGCGCGACGCGCAGCGCACGCATCATATCTCGGCCAACCTCATCCACATGTGGCTGACGCAGTTCGACCGGGGAGAGCTGACCAGCGAAGAGGCCGAGGCGAGCGTCATTGCCGAATACGAGGCGAAGATCGCGGCGCTGGAGCGCAAGGTCGGACAACTGACGATGGAGCTGGATCTTGTCAAAAAAACATCGCGCCCGCCACACGGTGCCAGCAGCGGGAGATCCTCCATCGTCACCGGCCCGGGGGGTGCTCTGTCAGACGGGGGTGCAAAGCTATGAACCTGCCGCGGAGCACGCTCTACTACCGCCCGACGACTTCGGAAGCTGGGCTCACCGATGCCGAGATCACCGCTATCGTCGAAGACATCCAGGACGAGTTCCCCGTCTACGGCTACAGGCGGGTGACGCATGAGCTGCGTCGCCGCGGACTTGTGGTGAACCACAAGAAAGTGGCGCGGATCATGCGGTTGGCGGGGCTCGGGATCAGACCGCGAAAGCGCTACGTGCGCACCACGGACAGTCGGCATGACAACCCGATCTACCCGAATCTCTATCGCAACACTATCCCACGCTGCCTCGATCAGGTTTGGGTCGCGGACTTCACCTACATTCGCGTCACGCAGGGCTTTTGCTACCTCGCGGTCATCCTCGATGCCTGCAGCCGGAAGGTTGTGGGTTACGCCCTGTCGCAGCGCCTGGACACGCCGCTCGCCCTGGCGGCGCTGGAATCCGCTGTCGCAAGCAGGCGGCCGCCGCCCGGCTGCATTCACCATACGGACCGCGGCGCCCAATACGCGTCTCAACTGTATCGTGAAGCGCTGGAGGCTGCCGGTTTGCGCGGATCAATGAGCAGCGTCGGCAATCCCTACCACAATGCTCAGGCGGAGAGCTTCATGAAGACGCTGAAGGTCGAGGAGGTCTATCGCGCGGGTTACGAGACCTTCACCGACGTCGCCCAGCGATTGCCGATCTTCATCGAACAAATATACAATACCCGAAGACTGCACTCTGCCCTCGGCTAGCCGCGACGACGAACCGGAGGAGTGACTCATGACCAATGATCGCTTTTGCACCGCCGTCAGCCGGCTTTCAGCCCGTTTGATCGATCAGTCCGAGATGGGCTTGGTTCTGTCGCTGCATCTGCGACCCGCAGCTTCGTCCCGCGCCGCTACCGACCCAGCTCGGTGTTTGCTGTAAAACAAGATGAATGGCAGCTTCCGAGAATGCGGCCATGCAGCATATGTCGTGGCTGATCGGCGGCTAAGGGCCGAGGTTTACAAGCGGACAAAGTGTTCTGTCATCGACATTTGAAACTGTCTTATCCAACGCCGATCTGACCGCAGGCGAAAGCGAGCAACGCTGCGGAGGAGCGCGCAGAATGCGCAGCTTCCACGCGCGCAATTTCAGCATCGTATAGCATCTTCAAAGCGGTATCGACCTCGGCCACGGTGGCAAGGCCCTGGTCCGCCATCGACCGGGCGGCATCATAGGTGGTCTGCGCCGTTGCAACTAGCTCATCTGCGGCGGCGTGTGCGGCGAGGGCTGCCTTCAGGGTCTCATAGGCCGCAATAATCTCCCCCTCCGCCAGGCGGCGCAGCTGATCGGCCTCGGCCTCGGCCGCCGCAGCATCGGCAAGTGCCGCGTCCCGCCGCAACTTGCGGGCATTGCCATCCCAGAGCGGGATGGAGACGCCCACGTAGACACCGGCGACGGACCGGTCCGTCTCGCCGGAGATGCCTCCAATGCGATCGTCGCGCACCGAGCCGTCAAGCATGGTATGCCCGAATGCGGCGCTGGCCACGATTTTGGGGCGGAATGCGGCCTCAACCGCTTCGACGCCTGCCCGGCTGGCGCGGGCGCGGGCAAAGGCGGCCTGAAGATCTGGTCGACGCTGCAATGCCTCCTTCAGGAAGCTGTCCAGCCTTGCTGGCGGGGCAGATGGAAGCGCGCCACCTGAACGACCTGTCGGCGTGATCCTCGTCCCCGGTGAGAGGCCTGCGAGGGTGGCCAGGCGGGTCGAGGCAACGGCGGTTTCGGACTGCGCCCGGGTCAGATCGAAGCGCGCCTGTGCAACCAGTTGATTGGCCTGCGCGGTCGCGGTGACGGTCGCGAGCTCCTGCGCGCGGCGGGCGCTGACCATCGCTGCGATTTCTTGCGCAGCGGCGAGCCTGCGCGATTGAATAGCCTCCCGTCCAACGGCGGCCTCAAGCGTATAATAGGCTTGGGTGACCTCATGGATCAGCGCCTGATGCACCCCGCTGACACCTACATTGGCGGCGAGTGAGACCTCGCTTGCGACTTTGCGGCTCGCATCCCGCACGCCGAAATCGAACAGGAGCCATTGGATCGAGATGACCGCCGCCCCAACCCCGGCGGTGGTGTCGACCGTGCCAGCCGGTAAAATGCCCAAAGGGTCCTGCGCCGCCGCACTGCTGCCCCGGTTTGCGCCGGCGAGGATTTCAGCGCTGATCCTCGGCAGATAGGTTGAATCCACGAGGCCCACGGCGGCGGCGGCCTGCCGCGCGCGCTCCCAGGCCGCACGTGTGCGGGGGTTGTTGCGCTGTGCGAGGTCGATCAGCGTGGGCAGATCATAACGCTGCGCCTTTCCGGAGGCCGGAGCCAGCATCCCTTCGGTGACGCGCGCGTCTGCGGCCAGCACCAGCGGCACCCCGGCCTCACCGGGGATCGGCGCGCTTTCCGGCAGCACACAGCCCGAAACCAGGACGGTCAGCGGCAAGCACAGGATCAGGCGGAGGTCAGGACGCGTCATGAAAAGACTTTCTGAGAAATGCCAGATACCGGGCATATGCGGCGTCAAGCTCTGCGCGTGGAAATGCCTCGCGCTCATAACCCGCATCTTGCGCATGCGCTCGGGCTAGGGCCAATGGCGCACGCAAACGCGCAATATCCCGGCCTGAGTGAGGTGTTCTCGCAGAGGCAAGCCCCCGATCCAGCGCTGTCAGCTGATTGCGGGCCTCGGCAGATGCGGCGTCAGGCCAGAGCACCGCAAAGACCAGATACATCACGCCACTGCCGATCAGAATACCGATAATCCGGTCCGTGGCCGCACTGATATCGCCCGGCTGCGCGAAGCCGTGCAGGGTGACCAGGTAGAAGCAAAGGGCCATCTGCCAGCCCGCATAGGAGCTGCGTTCGGACCCAAGCGCAATCCATGCGGCGAGGAACGTGACCGGCGCGATCAGCGCGAGCAGCCAGCCGATATCCGTGGCATGGGGCATCACCAGAACCATGGCAAGAACACCCGCAACGGCCCCCATCAGGCAGCCGATCACCCGCAGCATGATCTTGTGCCTTGTGGCCCCAGATGTGCCAAGCGCCACATAAAAGCAGGTGATCATGGCGGTGTGGATCTCGAACATGCCGAAGACAGTATAGAAGCCGTATGTCAGCAGAACCGCGATCAGCACTTTCACCGCGAACTGCAGATAGCCCGGATTGGTGAAGGCGTCCGGCATGAAAAACCCCTGGCGGCCAGGCTGGGTGGCACCGCTGCCGGGACGCGGTTCCAGACCGGCCTCTGCCAAAGCCAGCGCGAAATAGCTGTCATCAGCGCGCTGTGCGAGGGTCTCGGCGGCGACGCCCCGGGCCTCCCCCATCAGTCGCGCGAATTTCAGGTGCGCATCCATCGGGGCCATCCCCTCGTTCAGGAGGTGCTGCGCCTCGGGGCCGGAGGGGTTTGCAAGTGCAGTTTGGCGCGCGGTGATCCTGGCTTCAATCAGCGACAAAGGCCGGGTTCCGGCCAGCGCCGACCAAAGGCCCAGCAGAACCATCGGCAGCACCAGGACCACCCAGATCCATTCCAGCGCCCGGCTGAGCAATTCGGGCACCGGCACGATGTCATAAAGCGTCAGCATGAAGGCGAAGACGAAACCCGCCGTTCCGGCCAGCGATCCCAACCGGCTGGCCTGCGACAGGAACATGCCGGTGAAGGTGAAGGCGGCCAAAGCGGCAAGCCTCAGCATCGGCTCATCGACCACGGCTTGCAGGATGGGGTTGGCCACGATCACCGCAAAAGTTGCGGCCAGCGACAGTTTGACGGCGGTGAAGATCCCGTCCCCGGCATTGTCGCGCCAGGCGAAAAACAGGAGATAGCAGGACAGGGCCGCCTCGGGCACTCGCATCGACATGCTGAGGAAGACCAGCACCCCCACCAGCCCGGTCAGCGCCAGCGCATCCCGCAGCCGCCCCGGAACGGGCGCCAACTCGCGGGCCAGCACCTGCGCCAGCCCCCCCTGCATTATTCCGCCCCCAGAATGCGGACCGAGGCCGATGCTCCCAGCCGCACCAGCCCCTCAGGCGGGGCCTCCAGCTCGATCTCGACCGGAAAGCGGCGCGCGGCGCGCACCCAGTCGAGCTTGCTCGCGACCAGCGGCAGGCCCAGAAGGTTCAGTTCATCCGCCGTTTGCACGCCCCAGCCGATCCCCGTCACGCGGCCCTTGAACGCTAGGCCGGGCGCGGCCAGAAGGAAGACGCGTGCCTCGTCACCCACCTTGATCTGCGGCAGTTCGGTTTCGCGAAACAGTGCCGAGACCCGCCAGGCGCTGGTGTCGATCAGGGTAAACAGCGGCGTCGCGGTGATGACGAATTCGCCGCTGGTCAGGGTCATGCCTGCCAGCACGCCGCTGCGGGGCGCCCGGACCTCGGTGTGCTTCAGATTGCGCTCAGCCAGGGCGACCGCTGCGCGGGCAGCATCGACCTGTGCGCGACGCGTATCAAGCGTGCCTACAAAGGCCGTGGTGCCGCTGGAATGGGTGCGGGCCTGCTCCAGCGTCACAGTGGCATCGCGCACCGCCGTTCGCGCCGCATCCACCTCCTGGCCGGTGACATAGCCCTTGTGGAGCAAAGGCTCCAATCGCGCGAGGGTGGCCTCTGCCAGTTCGAGATTGTTGGTGGCGCGTTCGATCTGGCGCGCGGCGACATCGGCATTCGACTGCTCCAGCGCCAGATTGCCCTCACCCTGTCGCAGCTCTGATTCAGCGGATGCCAGCAGCGCTTTGGCCTGATTGAGTTCAAGCTGATAGGGTTCGGGGTCGATCCTGAAAAGAAGATCGCCCGCGCTGACCGCCTGATTGTCATGCACCGCCACTTCGGCCACCAGCCCGGGAACGATGGCCGTGATGTTCACGACAGGGGCAGAGACGGTTGCGGCATCTGTGACGGGATGGCTGCGCGATGTGCGCCATGCCCAGATGGCAAGGCCAAGCGCCACCAGAACCGTGAACCCAACGATGATCCCGGCAATCTGGCGGCGGGTCATTGGTAACCACCGATCCAGATCAGGTTGATCAGGATGCCGGCAATCAGGCCGAGGGCAGAATAGAAGATTTCCGGCAGTGGCAGGTCCCGGTGCCATCCGACAAGGATCATGACCTCGCGCAGGATCAATGCAGCGCAGATGCCGCCGAGGCAGGCGAAAATCCAGATCGGAACAGAGGATCCGAACATATCAACAACGGTGGATCGCGGCGTAAACATTCCGACCTCCTGCACCGGCGGACCTTTTATGAGAATGCCGGAACTCTCTTCTGCCCAGAATGAACACACAACCCAAAGAACGGCTATTATAAAGTTTGTCTCGCCAGAAAGTTGAATCTGGACAGAAATCTGATCTCTGCCATGCTCTCGCTGCCAGTCGAAAGATTCGTTTTGAATAGCCCCGAGTTTCTTAGACGCCTTCGCGTCTCATCTTCTGCTGCCGTTCGAACTCGGCGGGCGACAGCATCCCGTTTCTCGCATGCTTGCGCTTCGGGTTGTAGAACATCTCGATGTAATCGAACACGTCCTGCCTTGCGTCTTCGCGGGTCCGGTAGGTCCTGCGTCTGATCCGCTCGCGCTTGAGCAGGTTGAAGAAGCTTTCGGCGACTGCGTTGTCGTGGCAGTTGCCGCGGCGGCTCATCGAATGCTCAAGATTGTGGGCGCGCAGAAACGCAGCCCAATCCATGCTGGTGAACTGACTGCCCTGGTCCGAATGGATCAGCACCTTGTTCTTCGGCTTGCGTCGCCAGACAGCCATGAGCAAGGCCTGCAAGACGACATCTGTCGTCTGACGGCTTTGCATCGCCCAGCCGACCACACGCCGGGAATAGAGGTCGATGACAACGGCAAGATAGGCAAAACCTTCCTGCGTCCGAATGTAGGTGATGTCGGTCACCCACACCCAGTCTGGTGCTTCGACGTCGAACTGCCGGTCGAGGCCTCGCCGGTTCTCTCGAACCGGTGGCGTTCACCGGCTCGATGTCGACCACGACCGATGGCTTGCCGCCATAGCTGCTGGGGCGGCGCTTATAGCCGATCTCCGCCTTGATCCCCGCAAGCTGTGCAAGCCGGGCAACCCGGTTCGGGCAGATGCTTTCACCTTGATCAATCAGGTCATCGTGAAGTTTGCGATAGCCGTAGACCTTCCCGCTCTCGGTCCAGGCCTTGTGCAGCAGCTCAGTTTGGCGCCTGTCTTCCTGAGCGCGCACGCTCATTGGAGCCTGTAGCCAGGCATAGAACCCGCTTGGCTGGATGCGCAGGCAGCGACACATTGCCCGGACAGAAAATTGCCTCCGATGCTCGGCCACAAACGCGTATCTCACTTTGCATCCCTGGCGAAATACGCGGTGGCTTTTTTTAGGATGTCGCGCTCCTCGGAAACCCGTGCCAGCTCCCGCTTCAACAGGCGGATCTCGGCATCCTTCTCGGTCTCGCCTGATGCCGTCTTCGCGAACTTGCGCTTCCAGGCATAGAGCGAGTGCTTGCTCACCCCGAGCCGTTCAGAAACCTCGCTGACCGGGTAGCCCCGCTCCGTGATCTGAGCGACCGCATCGCGCTTGAAGTCGTCGCTGAAAGTGGCTGTGCCCATCATGGCCTCCTTGCCTCAAAATTAGCAAAGAAGGCGTCCACGAAACATGGGGCTATTCATTTCAAGGCCAGCAGTTATCAATCTCGGTTATGGCATTTGGGCCATTGATGGCCCTGAAGCCCTACCGATCTAGGTCATGTTGACAAATGGCGGATCCATAGCCTGATGCAGGCAATGTCTATGACACCTAGGAAGCTGTCTGCGGTCTTGTCGTAGCGGGTTGCCAGCCTGCGACTGTTCTTAAGCTTGTTGAAGCACCGCTCGACCATGTTGCGTAGCGTGTAGATCGTCATGTCGACCGCCTTGCGCAGCTTGCGGTTCTTTCGCATCGGTATCATCGGAAGAGCATTGCGGCTCTCGATGTCTTCCCGAATTTTATCAGAGTCATAGCCCCTGTCCGCGACAAGAACGGCGGGCTGTGGCAGATTGTCAGCCATCACCAGATCGTAGCCGGTGTAGTCTGAATCCTGTCCGGGCGTGATTTCGGTTCTCATGGGGAGGCCAGCGCCGTTGACGCGGAGGTGGATCTTGGTCGAGAACCCACCTCTTGAACGGCCAAAAGCCTCTTTCGGAGTCCCCCTTTTGCGCCCGCCGCATGATGATGGGCACGGATCACGGTGCTGTCGACCATCTGCAGTTTGTCTGGCGCAATCCCCGCGTGGTTCAGCGCGTCCAGGATATCCTCCCACAGTCCGGCCAGAGTCCAGCGCCGGAACTGGCGATAGACCGAGGACCACTTGCCGAACTCTTCAGGCAGATCCCGCCACGGCGCGCCTGTTCGCGCTATCCAGAAAATTCCATTCAGAACAATACGATGATTGGATGGCTTGCGCCCATTCGGGTGTCGGACGGCACAAATGAACCCCTCGAAGAAGGCCCACTCATCATCGGATATCAGGTTGCGTGCCAAGTTCATCTCCCACGTAGAGATGAGCTTGAATCACAGGGCATCGATCAGTGGAATCCCTTTTGTCAACACGTCCTAGTCTCAAGCTTGCCCTCCTGTTGTCAACGCATGATCGCGCGGCGGGTTTGCAGCCGATAGAGCTGACCCATCTATGGATTGAGGTTTGAGGCGGATCAGATAGACAACTCCGAAGCTGTGGTTGAAACCTATCTGAAGGGCCTGTGGTTCACCCAGCCCATTATCGAAGCTCTGCCATGGTGCCATTGCGACGATGAGCTGCTCTTGGTCTTTCATCCAGCTGCGATCGGAGACGGTAGTTGAAGGACCAAGAGCAGGTCAAGTGGACAACGCAATCAGTCGGCTCGCAGTGCTGCTATTAAGGCCTCAACTGCGTTAATAGCAGCCGTCACTTCGGCTTCATTTAGCGAAGTCGTTGGGTCGTGAGACAGCGGGTTAAGGATCCTGGTTTGGTGCGGAGTGATCGCCGCCAGCGCATCGAGCTTAGCTTGATTCCCGATAAAGTTATCCTCAAGGCCCTTCTTTAGTCTCTCGAACATGATCTTCTTGGGGTCGGAATTATACGGAAACTTCACGCCTTTCTTTTCGCACTGTTTGCGCAACAATAGCTCGCAAGCAGATCGCGCGTAGTTTGCAGCGGCTGGTAAATGCTTCTGGGCAATAAAGGCACGAGCCTGCTGAAGCGTGGCCACCACGATGTCGGCCTCCACCGATCTTATCAGAGGCGTCGCCTCGCCCGTCACAGCGACACTTTCGTACATCTCATGACAGGTCCAAAGATCGGTTGGGATTGCCGCGCGCACGACCTCGAACCAATGGCGGTCGTGGGTAAGCAGCACGATCTGCCAGTCCGAGAAGTGGTTCGCCAACACGGCCAGCAGTGGACGTCGGTTGGCATAGTCAAGGCCGACCAACACATCGTCGAGCACCAGCAGCTTGAGCGCGGCCGATGGTGCCGAGGGCACGCAAGCAAGGCGGCCAGCCAGGTAGAAGGCCAGCGCGAGCGCAGAGAGTCGCGCTTCATTCAAGAAATGCTGAGGCTGCTCGGGATAATGGCCGCGAAATTTGAGGCGAAGGAACAACTCGCGCCCTGTGAACCCGCGAATCGACTTGAGGCGCGCACTGTTGTACGCGACCGTTCCCCGCTCGAAGAGTTCCAGCTCCATTTCAGGGTGACCCAGATCAGTCAGCAATGTGTTGACGTGAGGGTGCAGTGCGTCGAGGGCCGCCTGAAAGCCTGAGTTGAAGGCGTCACAAGCAGCCTGAACCGGTGGGAGATGAATGCCGCTTCGGAGGTGCTTGAATGGTTTTGTGCGCTCGACCCCTGCCCAACGCTCACCCAAGGTCGCACCCGAAGTCGCGTCTGCAAAGTCGGCAAGCAGCGTCTCGACGGCGAGGCTGAACAGGTTTGGGCGGCGTTGGCCGTGAAAGGCGTTAGTTTCCAGCAACGCGTGATAGTCGAGAAATGAGCTGCGCAGCGCCGCCATCGCCACACGCGGGTCGGCCGTCGGCAGGCCGGGGTGGCGCGCTTCGGTCCATTCCAGCGCCGCATTCCCGTCGTTGAAAGTGACGGTGATGCGGGGGGTAAGGGATGGATCTAGCGGATGGACATGCGCGTTGGTCATGAGCGCGTTGCGATTGGGCCGCCGCGCAAACAGGTCGCGCAGCGCCTTGTAGATCGAGGATTTGCCAGCGCCGTTTTCGCCGTAAACGATAAGATTCCGGCCGGCGACCGAAATCTCCTGCTCGGCGCTAAACGCGCGATAAGACCGCAGTGCGATGGTTTCGATCCTGAGCGGTGGGAGCAGCGGCGCACCGGCTGCTGCCACTTCCCCGGCTGCTACTGTCATCTCAGGTACGCCCCTCGATGATCCTAACCGCGTCGATCGACTGCAGGTCAAAGAGCGTGGCATAAAGCGGGTGCGCAGGGTCGGCGAGGCAGCGAGACCAGCTGTTGGCGGCGTGCGCAAGCGCTTCGCCTTTCAACCCTTCCAGTTTCATCAACCCAGCCTCCCGTGCGACGGCAAAGGGGTGCAGATTTTGTGCGTGCAGTTCATCGGCGAAGAAAAGTTCATAGACAAAGGCGTTGATCAGGGCTTCGAGGCGGATGTTTTGTTCAAGCATGGCGTGAAGGGCGTCAGCGATCAAATTCATGGTGGCCATGTTGTTTTCAGCTACTTTAGGCACAGGGACCTTCTTCATGACATCGGAAAATGCTCGGAGATAGCCGCCCCTGATACTGTTTGAGATCCGACTATAAAACCAATGAAATACTGAGCTATTCAGATACACGGTGAGCCATTTCGCCTCAGTAGGAATGAAATACGTCGTATTTCCAGCAAAATAGCCGACCTCATCCCAAACGAACGAGGGCCGCTCAAATATATCAGGGTATAGGATCTTAGTTGTCTCGAACTCTCGCCAATACGAAATGCTGTCCTGTATCTCATACCACTTATAGGGTCCGGATTTGCGCCCTTTCCAAGCGCCGTCGCGCTTATCGTTCCAATTGCGTGGCTTCGGCTCGAGTTGGGTGCGAAACATCTCCAAATGGGCCTTGATGGCCGAAAAGTGGTCGATGTTGATGCCATGTCGCGTGAAGATTAGCCACTTATCCGCCGGTTCCGCTTTCCAGCGCTTTACATCGCGCCCACGCAAGAAGGGCTTGATGATCTCCTCGCTTTTTGGATCGGCGGCGATCAGTTCTGCACGCTTGGCGCCGTCGATCACGAAGGCGTCGTTTAGGCCGGTCTTAATGCCATAGTAGAAACGCCCTTTGCACCACTCCCCCAGCGGTGTTCCCGCTGCGCATAGCCGCGCGACCAAGTTGCGCTCGGCTTGCGGCTCTAAATGCCAGCCGCCCGCCGACAGCTCGGCCTGCGGCATTGCGAAAGCCTCGGCGGCGAAGCGTTCGGGGAAACGGCGGACCGAATCATTCGGATCCTCCCCATCAACTGGAACCCAGTTAAGCGACTGGATGGTCTCGCTCGGTCCAGGCTTGCCAGGCGATGTTTTGCGTGTGCCAACAAGGATGGTGGGATAGGCAATCGCCTCGAAAACGGGGGCGTCGCCGAAGTCGATGATCTTCAGGATGCGTGCGTTGGTACTGAGCCACTCGCGCAGACCCTTGCCATAGCCGGCCCGATACCACTTGTTCGAGGTGATGAAGGCAAGCGCACCGGATGGTTTCAGCAACCGCAGCGCCCGCTCATAGAAATATACATAGATGTCGGCCGTGCCGACGAAGGTCTTGTAGTCCGCCTTGAGCTGGGCCTTTGCGATGACCGGCTTGTCGTTCACGCGGAAGCTCTCAATCTTTTCCTGCCGGATGTAAGGCGGATTGGCGAAGGCGATGTCGAACCAGCCCTCGTTGACCGAAGCATCCAGCCCGAACATCCATTCGCCGTCAAAGAAGGGCGCGAACGCGTTGGGATCGAAGGGATCCCATGCCGCAAGTTTCCGTGCGTCCTCGCTGACAAAGGCATGGTCGCGCGTCACCTCTTCGGCGATTTCTGCGCGCAGCTGCTTGATCCTGCGCTGTTCCCGCCGTTTGGCCGCACCATTGGCGGCGGCAAAGAAGGCACGGTTGGCCTCGCGCAGCGCCCGCTGTTTCTTGAGCAAATCTTGGCTGACCAGCCCCGTCTGACCGCTGCGATGTAGCGGCGTCAGTGTATTGGCGGCGACAAACTTAGCTTCAAGGTTGGGCAGCGGTGTGATCCCCCGATTGGGGCGCGTGGGGTCTTCTTTCTGTTCGACTGCAAGGCTGATGAAGCAGCGCAGCTTGGCAATCTGCACGGCGATCGGCTGAATGTCCACGCCATGCAGGCATCGTTCGATCAGGAACAGCTTGCGGGTGTAGTCCTTTTCATGACCGCTTTCGAACTTGGCATCGAACTCTGCCAGCGCCTCCTCGGCCTTCTCGAACTCGGCCGCGCGTTCATTGACGGCTGGGATAGCGTCGGCGTCTGCGAGTCGCCGCTCATAGTAGAGCCGGTTGCGTGCCCGCCACTTCTGCCCGCCCGGATCCAGCACGTCGAGCATGTGCACCAGCTTTTGCAGCAGACCGAGAGGGAAGGCACCCGATCCAACGGCTGGGTCGATGGCCTTGCAGCTTTCGATGGCGGCGATCAGTGCATCCACCTGGGCCGGGCTGAATTCGTGCTCACGACTTGCAAAGCTGAGAAGGTGGCGCAGACGCTGCTCATCTTTGCCCCCAGTCGCTGCGGATTGCGCAGAGGGAGGGCTTTCCAGATCCAGTTCACTTGGGGCAGTGGCAAGATCGAACCCCCGCTGGCGCGGTTTGCCGCCGTTCAGGTCAAGTTCACTCGGGAGATTCGGCAAAAGCCAGGCGACGAGCGCCTCGTCCACCATGAAATCGACCACCTCTCGCGGGGTGTAAAAACTCCCCGACTTACTTCGCGCGGTTGTCGCGGTATCTTCGTTGTAGGAAGCGAGTAGGTTCTCGAACACCTTGCCCAGCAGTTCGGGATCGAGTGCAGCCTCCTCCTCCAAAGGCGTATTTTCTTCGACGGTGAACTTGTAGCGCTCGAAAAGGTCGATCAGGCCCGGGACATCGCGCGGCGCCTTGGCCTTCTCGAACCAGCCAGAAAGATCGATCCCTTTCGCGCCGCCGAAGAAGAGGGCGTTCGGCAGTCGCGGCTGCTTGTCGGTCTGGTCGGAAAAGCCATCGATGCGGAGGATCAGCCGCCCGCGTTCCCGCTCGCCATTCCCGGCGCGCGGATCATCACTGGCAATCTCAGTGTCTAGGCATTCGAAGAGGCCGCCGTTGAGGAACGGCACATCGGCGAAGGCTTCCAACGCACAGTTAGGATCGGCGAACAGTGCCGCGTGACGATAGACGTGGTGGCCTAGATAGTCCTTCGACTGCCCACCCTCATCGTGCCGCCAGCGCCGATCAGACATTTCGGTGTTGAGAGTGGCAAAGAACAGGTTCTGGAGGACGGCAGGATAGTAGCCGTGGCCTCCGGGAGATGCCGCAGGCGGCTCCTTCAGGAGCTTCGCGAGCACGGGCCCATCGAAAAGCGCCTCGGGAACCAGACCCTTTTCCTTGATGAACCAGACGAACATGAGGCGCGTGAGCAGGCGGATCAGCGCGATTTCCTTAGCACCCTCACCATTGCCCTGTCCCTTCGGGAAGGCGACCGGCGCGCTCGTGCTCGCCCAAGCGAACCAGTTGGCCAATTCCTCGTAGAAACGCTTGTTGAGTTCGGTCGCCGAGAGCGCCTCTAGCCAGAGGTCGTAGAGCGCGCGGAAATCCGAGGGAGCCTTGCGCCGGGCGAGTGCAGGGAATGACAGGTCGGCTAGGATTTCCACATGAGCCCGATGAGGTCGGGCAAGGCTGATGTCCTTGACCAGACTGATCCGCCCGCCGACGACGTCACGCGAGGGATCGCGCCGGTTAGCTCTGCGGTCGATGACGGTCAGCGTCGCACGCCTGTTGTGGCGCAACAATACGATCGCAGGCATGGCGAACCCACGATTAAGCTCCCGTACGATCGCCACAAGCTGCCTGCGCGACCAGTTTCCATCATTCAGATCGATCGCGATAAAAACAAATGAGTCGATGGCTCCGCGCTGGAAACTCTCTCCGGTTTCAGGATCCGCGCCTCGCGAAAGAGCCGGAAATTCATCACCGGTGAGCTGAAAAAGAAAGTGCACCGCGCGCCATCGATGCGTGTCGATACGCGTTGCATCCAAGCCGAGTGCGTCGAGAAAATGAGCAGGTGCGCTCGGCGCGTCCAATGTCTTCGGGCTGCGGTAGCCCATGACATCAAGCAGTTGCCGACCTGCTCCAGCGAGATCGACGTCGGCTAGCCCTGAAACTGCGTCTCGGATCTGAGAGAGACGTTCTGCTGAGTGACTCATTCTTCCCTCAAGTCGGCCTGATGATGAGCCAAGTAATGAGATCGTAGTCCAGGCTGACCCGCGCCTGTGCAATTCCGTCAGGCACACGGGCTCCGCGAGAGCCTGTCAGTGCAGTCAAGGTACGGGCAGCTGAAGTCTCTCCGATCGAAGTAACCGCAGCACGTATCAACTCATCGTAACGATCCATCTTCTCACCGTGGTCTGTCTCGTCGTCAAAAGCATTGCAGAGCGCCTCGAACGGCTCCCCTCGACCCAAGCACAGCGCACGAAAGGCGTCCAAGATTGGCTTGGGTTGACCAAAGCCTAAACGAACCGTCCCGTCGTCCTTCACATAGACCAGATAGTGGGGATCAAGAGGGTTGATTTTCGCCTGTTCCGGGTTCGGATCAGGTGGACGGCGACGAAGACAGAAGATGACGCCCGGCTCCAGGGAACCTCCCTCGAATACGTTCGGAACGACCGCGTGTAGTCCGAGCGGCGCATCGCGTAATACCTGCTCGTTAGTGCGAGCAAAACCGAGAAGGTCTGCGCGAAAATCGTCGAGTGCGAAATCGGACAGCGTCACGCCGCCTCCGGTTTCCTCTAGGTCAAAGACCTCGTCTTTCAGTCGCAAGAGTTGATCGTCGCGCCAGCGCGCGTCGAAATCGGCACCGGTGCGAGCGTTGAGCAAATCGTCGTCGCCCGTGGCCGAGAGATCAACCAATGCCATGCGGGACTCAACGCGATCTTTGAGGTGCAAGTATTTGTTCAAGTCCTCGGTCGGCCAAAAGTTGACCATCTGTATCGTGGTGTTGCGACTACCAATACGGTCGATCCGTCCAAAGCGTTGGATGAGGCGGACTGGATTCCAGTGAATGTCCACATTCACCAGCAGATCAGCATCCTGGAGATTCTGGCCTTCGGAAATGCAATCAGTTGCGATCAGCAAATCAATTTCACCGTTGGCCTCGGCACCGCGCATCGCGGAACGGCGTTTGGCACGCGGTGCAAAATTAACTAACGCATCCTGAAATCGTGCTCGACCGAAGGTCGCCTTACATTCATCGCCCGTCACCAAGGCTGCGTGTAGCCCGCATTCGCGGGCGACGGGGAGTAATTCCTCATACAGATAGCGGGCTGTATCAGTGAACGCGGTGAAGAGGATGATCTTTCGGTTTCTTTCACCATCTTGGTTTATCGTGGGCTCATGCGCCTTAGTCCGAATGATTTCCTTGAGCCGTGACAACTTCGCGTCGCGATCTGGCGACACATTTCGCGCCTCTGTGGTCAGCGCGATAATGCGGTCACGATCACGTGTTAGCGCCGACTTCCACGCCGATCGATCAATGTGCGAAAGCTTGTACTTCAAAGCGCCGCCGACCTCGAAAGCTTCTTCCAATTCATCGTCCAGTTCAGTCTCGTCAGGGACGGGCGTGTCAAAGGCTGCGGTCGTATCGAAGACCTCAATATCCCTGAGCCGCTGATCAATGCGAGCGATCATTCGATCCATAGTCAGACGGAATGAGCTTACTGAGCTTTCCAGCCGCTTCAGGAAACCGACCTTCATCATCGCAATTAGGTACTTTTCGCGATTGGCCTGGTCAAAATTCCCCCCCTTATCATAGAAGGAGCGAAACTCGGGCAGCACGAATGTCAGTGGACCGTAGAGTGCAAGCTCCAGTTTACTGATTGCGGAATCCACCTCCTCAAAGGCCGGAAAGCCGCCCAGAATATCAATGTTGGCGAAAATAGATTCCGGTGCCGTGCGCCTTGGAAACCCACCAATCTTTTCCATGGACCCAGCGTAGTGGCGTTCGACGTGCTTTCGCGAACGCGCAATGGTCACGCCGTCGAGCAGGCCGAACAGAGCTGGTGGCAGTTTGTTTAGCAGTTCTCCGGCATCTCGGCTGCCGCTCTTCGCCCAGTCGGCAAAGCGACGTCTTGCGCCACCGATCAGCGCGCCAAGGTTCGGGACGCCGAGTTCTTTGAATCCGTCGATTTTGTCGGCGGAGATCAGGTCGAGTTGGGCTTTGAGATCACTAAGATCGTTGTTCACAGGGGTAGCCGATAGCAGAAGAACCTTTGTCGAGATCCCTGCCTTAACCACCTCGTCCATCAGCCGTTCATATCGGCTGCGTCGCCCACCGACCGTCTTGTTCCGGGCTGCGCTTCGGAAGTTGTGAGATTCGTCAATGACGACCAGATCGTAGTTGCCCCATTCGATACGCGAGAGATCAATATCACCGACCTTGCCCTTCTCACGCGAAAGATCGGTATGAGACAGAACAGTATAGCCGAATCTGTCTTCCCGAAGCGGGTTCATCTCGCTGTTATTGACTGCGAGGTAGTCAGTCCAGTTCTCACGAAGTTTTTTTGGGCAAAGCACAAGCACGTTCTTGTTGCGCTTCTCGAACCACTTGATGACCGCCAGCGCGGTGAACGTCTTGCCTAAGCCCACGCTGTCAGCAAGGATACACCCGCCATGCTTTTCGATTTTTCCGAGCACCGCGCGCAAACCATCGCGCTGGAAGTCGAACAAGTTGCGCCAAATTGCAGTTTGCTCGAACGCAGTTTGCTGAATCAGTGCGTCTTCAGCCGCCTGGTCGCTAATGTAGTCGCCGAAAACGTGGAGCAGAGTCTTGAAGTATACAAACTCTGGAGTCGC
Organism: Rhodobacter sp. 24-YEA-8; assembly: GCF_900105075.1. Taxonomy (NCBI): domain Bacteria; kingdom Pseudomonadati; phylum Pseudomonadota; class Alphaproteobacteria; order Rhodobacterales; genus Rhodobacter; species Rhodobacter sp. 24-YEA-8. The sequence goes on along the minus strand of NZ_FNSK01000003.1, from coordinate 11,660 downwards.
GTGAGCGTAGCTGGCCTGGAGGGCGCGAAGTACTTCCTCTCGCACGTCTTCGGTAAGTACGGTGTCGTTCCATAGCTCGTCAAACCAAGCGAGGAGATCCTCTCGGTCACGATCACTGTCGACAATCAAGTTGAGTTCGATGTTTGGCGAGTCACCCAGCCCAAGCCCGTTGATCGTGAAGTTTGAACTACCAAGCAGCGCATGCGGACGTCGACCATCGTCAACATGAATGAGCTTACCATGCAGCAAACCCGAGCGTTTTACCGACCGTATTTCGACGCGATCTTTGATCCAACGGGCGCATCGTAGAGCGGCCGATCGCTGGCGGATTTGTTCGTTCAAGCGTAGTCCGGACTCATCGAACGAAAAAGCTGGAGGAATAAGATCTGCATTGTCGGCGTCTTTCAAGAACCTAGGCTCACCAAACAAGAAACGCATGTGTCCAACGCTATCAAGCGTTTCGCGTAGACGATCATAGGCGAAGGTCGTGAAATAGGCAGAAACAACAGACAGTCGACTAGCCGGAACTGCGCGTTCAATGATGAAGTCCCGAACAGCCCCCCTGCTGCGGTTATCCTTGATCCCTGAGCGTCCCGCTTTCACGTCCACTTCTAATTCCATTTCATTCATTCTACGTGCTACGCTTCCGCAAAGACGGCCCGGGGCCCTAGTGGGTGCCACCCTTGGCGTCGATGCTATTCGACGGCGCAAAACCTCCGCCACCAGCCCTCAAAGAGAGCTTTTCAAACTGCTCCAACGAGATGACCACCACAACGCCACGTCCGTGTTTTTCAATCAGCACCGGCTCCGCACGCGCGGTGTCGATTAGAAGGCCAAACCCGTTCTTTGCTTCTCGCGCCGACATCGTCTTCATCTTCAAGCCCCGCTGAAACGAAGTTGAGCCATTTAGGACGAAATGGCTCCTTCTCGCAATGATTACTTGGGGGCCACTAGGTTGCGATGCGTGCCAAAATCACGATGCAAGGTGCCAGACCATCGGTACGCTGCTATCCATGAAAGCTCCGCCCAGAAGATCGGCTGGCGCCATGCGAACGTATTGCGGACCTTCCTGAGGGAGGCTTCCCGCCTCGCCATCCGTCGGATGTGCCTTGCCTAGTGGCATGAGAGGATGCGGGCGTCAGGATTGACATAGCTGAATAGCGGTTCACTAGCCGAGCCCGCCCCGCCCATCTTTATAACCTGGGTTGCGTGCAGGTCGAGTGCTGACCCCTTCAGCGATCTTTTAGGCCCGGCACACGCTTGCATCTCCGCGCGCTGGTTGAGCTATCGCTTTCTCGGCCTGCTGCTACTGCTCTGCCGCACCACCTTCAGGCCGCTTGCCGCCCGACACGGATCGCGGGCACGGTGATTGCTGCGCCGCGCATGAGTGTCTGCTTTCTCAAAGTTCCCTGCGTCTGCCATGCCGCACCGCCGTCAGGCGGCTCTCCGCCCTTTGCGAGCTTGCAGGCGTTTCGATGGCGCTATTTGCTACCGACAGCGGGTTTGGCCATGCAAGTCGTTGGCGAAGCGGTTGCTTTTGCCGCATGATGTTCTGAGCGAGTTTGAATGTGCAGTGGTGTGTCATCAGTAAATCGACCTGCCAGCTTCGATCAGTGCGCGCGTATAGGGCTCGCGCGGTGCGTTCAGCACCTGGTTTTGCGGACCCTTTTCAACGATCTTGCCGTCTTTGAGAACGACCAGGTCATCGGCCATGCCGGGCAGGATGCTCAGATCATGGGTGATCAGCAGGAAGGCCACCTGTTCACGGCGCTGCAATTCTTGCAACAGGGAGAGCACTTCTTTTTGCACCGTCGCATCCAGCGCCGAGGTCGGCTCGTCCAATACGACAAGCTTTGGCGAGGAGGCGAAGGCGCGGGCAATTGCCACCCGCTGCTTCTGCCCGCCCGAAAGCCCCGCCGGGTAGCGCGATGCCAGCTCAGGCGGCAGCCGGACCAGATCGAACAGCGCCCGCATCCGCGCTCCGGGGTCGGGTGCTCCGGCAAGGTACGACGCCCGTTTCAGGATGTCACCGACCCGATGCGCGGGGTTCAGCGTCGCATCGGGGGACTGGAAGACCATGCGCACAAGGTTGCGCTGTGCGAGGCTGCGGGCTGCCCCCGCTGCGGGAAGATCGCTGCCCGCCATCTCGATCCGGCCGTGTTGCAGATCATGGATGCCGCAGATCAGCTTGCCGATCGTTGACTTTCCCGAGCCGGATTCGCCGATCAGCCCCAGGCAGCGCCCTGGTGCGATGTCAAAGCTGATCTCTTGCAATACGGAAGTGCTGGCGTTGCGGAAACGGTGCCCAAGGCCGCTCACGCGCAAAAGGGCGGGGGAGGAAACCGCAGCCGTCTCCCTGACTGAAACCGGGGCCAGCGCGCTGGCCAGAAGATGGCGGGTATAGTCATGCGCGGGGGTTTCGGTCAGGTGCCGGACGCTGCCGGTTTCAAGGATCTCGCCGCCGCGCATCACCGCGATCCGGTCAGCAAAGCCGCTGACGAGGTGAATATCGTGGCTGATCAGCAGATAGGCGGTACCGCGCCGCTGTTGCAGATCGGCCAGGAGCTCAAGGATCTGGCGCTGCACCGTGACATCCAGCGCGGTGGTCGGCTCGTCGAGCACGATCAGGTCAGGCTCTGGTGCCAGTGCGATGGCGATGGCCACCCGCTGTTGCATGCCCCCCGAAAGCTGATGCGGATAGAGCCCTGCCACCCGGCCGGGGTTCTGGATCTGCACCTCTCCCAGCAGCGCCAGAGCGCGCGCATGCGAGGCGGCGCGGGAGAGACCCAGCACATGGCGCGAAACCTCAGTCAGCTGCGCACCAATGGTCATTGCGGGGTTCAGGGACGTGCCGGGATGCTGGCTGACCGCCGTGATCCGCCTGCCCCGCAACGCCCTGAGCGTGGCCGGGCGCAGCGCCATCAGATCCTGCCCCATCAGGTGCATGCCCCGCGCCTCGCGCCGCGCACCATTGGGCAGGTAGTCCAGCACCGCCAGCGCAGCCGTGCTTTTGCCACTGCCCGATTCCCCGACCAGCGCCAGCGTCTCTCCGGCGGCGAGGCTGAACGAGATGTCTTTCAGCGCCGCGACAGGTCCGGACACTGTCGGATAGCTGACCGAAAGCCCGCACACCTCCAGCACTGGCCCCATATCCTGGCCCGTACCTGACGCCATGTCCGACCCCGGCGCGGTCCGGCCCCGGGCGGCAAATGATTCCCCCGAAGCAGAAGGAATTTCCCTTTCCAGCACGGACACACGCATCGCTTTCCCTTTTCCTGCCTCGACAGAGAATAGACTACAAGTTCAGTCGTGATTAAAACCTGGACTGAGAAAATACTCAATCGAAAGCTGTGATCTTGTCCCGAAGACTTCTCCTCGCTGGCTTTTTCTACAATCCGCAGGGCAATCACCGGATTTCCTGGCGCCATGCTGATGCGCCAACAGCCGAGGTCTATGGGCTGGATTACTACGCCCGTCTCGCGCGTGAGGCCGAGGCGGCGAAGCTGGATTTCATCTTTGTGGCCGATCACCTAGCGGTCTGGACCGAGGCGAAATCCTCGCTTCGCCATTATGCCAATACCCGGCTGGAGCCGATCACCCTGCTGAGCGCGCTTTCGGCGCTGACGCAGGAAATCGGCCTCGTTTCGACGGCCTCTTCCTCTTATTCCGAGCCCTATAATCTTGCGCGCCAGTTCGCCTCCTGGGATCATATCAGCGGCGGACGGGCGGCGATCAATGTCGTGACTTCGGCCATGGCGAGCGAAGCGCAGAATTACGGCCATGCGGATGTTTTCCGCCATGCCGACCGCTATCGCCGCGCCGATGAATTCGTGCGGGTTCTGCGCGATCTGTGGGACAGCTGGGAAGATGATGCCCTGCTGTTCGACCATGAAAGCGGCGAGATCGCCGCCCCCGCAAAGGTGCATGAGCTGCGCCACGAGGGCGAGTTCTTCCGGGTGCGCGGGCCGCTTAACGTGCCGCGCCCGCCGCAGGGCCATTTGCCGGTATTTCAGGCCGGATCCTCTGAGGATGGCAAGAATTTCGTGGCGGAACATGTGGATGTGCAATTCGTCTCGCTGCGCACCATCGAAGAGGGCCTGGCATATCGCGCCGATATGGACGCAAGACTGTCCGCGCGGGGCCGCAGGCCTGAAAGCCTGAAGATCCTCCATGGCATTCAGCCGGTGGTTGCCGCCAGCCAGGACGAGGCGCGTGAGAAATTCGCGGCGCTGCAGGCCCTGCAGCCCGACAGGCTGTCGATTGATCTTCTGTCCACCTGGTCGGGGCTGGATCTGAACGGTGTCGATCCCGATGGTCCATTGCCCGAATTGCCCGCCGCCGAGGGGTACAAGGGCGTCCAGACCACATTGGAACGGGTGCGCCACCATGCACAAAAGGGCCTGAGCGTGATCGAGATCGCACGGCTTATGTCCGCCGGTGGCGAGATGCACTTTGTCGGTGGCACCCCCGGCCAGATCGCCGATGAAATCGAGGCCTGGTTCACCTCGGGCGCGGTGGACGGGTTCAATCTGATGTTCCCGCATCTGCCCGGCGACTGGAGCGATTTCACCCGGCTGGTCGTGCCCGAACTGCAACGCCGCGGCCTGTTTCAAACCGAGTATGGGCCGGGCACCTTCCGCGACCGCCTTGGTCTCGCCCCTGCCGAAAACCGTTTTCGCGCCACTGCGCGCTGACCCGCTTCACAAAGGTAACCACAATGACCCGCAATACCCGCCTCACTGCCCCACTGATCGCGCGCCTGCGTGACGCATTCGGTCGCGATACCCGCGCCGATCTGTGGAATGTCGCGCTGGATGAACATGCCAAGGGCTATCTCGACCGCCGCAACCTGCTGAAATACGCGGGCGCGCTCGGGATCGGGTCGGCGCTTGGCGTGACTGGCCTGCTCGGCAGCACGGTCCCGGCGCTGGCCGAGGGCAAGCCCGGCGGCACCATTCGCGTGGGCCTTGGCCAGCCGACGGCGGCGTTCAATCCGGTGCTGCTGACCGACAGTTCTTCGATCGGGGTGCTGAGCCAGGTTGGTGAGTATCTTATCCTGGATGACCCGGAAAACGGCCTCGTCCCGCAGCTTGCTTTGTCCTGGGAGGCCAATGAAGATCTTTCTGAATGGGTCTTCAATTTGCGCCCCGGCGTGAAATTCCATGACGGGCGCGAGGTGACCTCGGCCGATGTTGTCGCGACCTTCGAGCGGCTGGCAGATCCGGATAACGGCTCTTCGGCGCTGTCGGCCTTCCGGGGGCTCCTGTCCAAAGGGGCGACCTCGGCGAAAGATCCGCTGACGGTGGTGTTCCGCCCCGATGTGCCCAATGCGAATTTCCCCTATTACGTTTCTTCCAGCGTGGTGGCGACCATCATCCTGCCCGCTGATCATGCCGGCGATTACGAGCAAAGCTTCATCGGCACCGGCCCGTTCCGCTTTGACAGCTATCAGCCGCAGCGGGGCATCAGCTTTGTCCGCAATGAAGATTACTGGGGCGAAAAAGCGCTGCCTGACCGGGTAGAGATCCGCTTTTACGATGACCAGCAGGCGCAGTTTCTCGCGCTGAAATCAGGCGAGGTTGATGTTATCCCCGAGGTCAACAGCCTGACTTCGACCGTCGAGCAGGATCCGACGCTCAGGGTGCTGGCGGTTGACAGCACTCGCAATGATACCATCCACCTGCGCACCGACAGTGCTGAATTCAAAGACGCCCGCATCCGCCGGGCCTTTGCCCTGGCCATCGATCGTGATGCGGTGGTGGACGGGCTTTACAAAGGCCGCGCGATCAAGGGCAACGATTCCATCTTCGCGCCGATCTATGCCTCCAGCGACCCCGGCGTGCCGCAAAGGAATCGCGATCTGACCGAGGCAAAGCGGCTTTTGGGTGAGGCGGGGGTCCCCAATGGGTTCAAGGTGACACTGACCACTGAACGCGCCTATTCGATCCCGGAATATTCCGTCTTGCTGCAAAACCAGCTGAAAGAGGCGGGGATCGAGATCGAGTTGAACCTGATCCCGCAGGATGCCTATTACGGCAAGGCGGTGTTCGGGGAATCGCCCTGGCTGGATTCGACGCTCGGTATCACCGATTATGGCCATCGTGGCACGCCGGATCTCATCCTGAACGCAACCCTGCGCAGTGACGGGGCGTGGAATTCGGCACAGTTCAAAAGCGCCGAATATGACGCGCTGCTGGTCGATTATGCGAAAGCGCGCGACCTTGCGGCACAGCGTGAGGCGGCGGGTAAAATCCAGCGCCTGCTGCTGGAGGAAACCCCGGCGATCATCACCTATTTCAACAAGTTCATCCGCTTCTCCAGCCGCCGTGTGGAGGGGGTGCGCTTCACGGCGATCTCGCATCTGCTGCTCGCGCGCGCATGGGTGGCCTGACGGAACGGGGGGCCTCGGCCCCCCCAACGCTGGTTTTTTCGGTAAATGCTGCTTCGGACGTTCCTGCTGCGCAGGCTGACCACGACCCTTGTGACCCTGTTTCTCGCGAGCCTGCTGGTTTTCGCGGCCTGCCAGCTTTTGCCCGGCGATATCGGTCGGGCGGTGCTCGGGCCGTTTGCCGCGCCCGAGGCGGTGGCGGCACTGAATGCAAGGCTGGGCACCGATCAGCCGGCGCATCTGCAATATCTGCGCTGGTTCGGCGGGCTGTTCGAGGGATCCCTCGGCGTCTCGCTTTCGCATGGCCAGCCGGTGGCGCCGATGCTTTGGGCGGCGATGGCACAATCGGCGCAGCTGGCGCTGGTGGTGGTTGGGCTGCTGGTTCCGCTGGCCATGGCGGCAGGAATATGGGCGGGGCTCCGAAAGGGAAAGCTGATTGACCGGGTGATCCTTCTGACCGGCATCTCGCTTGCAACGGTGCCGGATTTCGTCACTGCGCTGCTTCTGGTGATCCTGTTCAGCCTCTGGCTGGGCTGGCTGCCGGTCTCGGGCCCGCCCGACGGCGCGGGCGCGGCCGAGACACTGCGCCACCTGATCCTGCCTGCACTGCCCCTGGTGATCAACCTGCTTGGCTATATCGCCCGCATCGTGCGCGCCGGCGTAATCCGCGCCAGTGAGGCCGATTTCACCCGCGCTGCGATCCTGAAGGGCCTGCCGTTCCGCATCGTGCTTTTGCGCCATATCCTGCCCAATGCGCTGGCCCCGGCGGTTGCGGTTCTGGCAACGCAGATCTCGAACCTTCTCGGCGGGATCGTGGTGATCGAGGCGCTTTTCAACATCCAGGGGCTGGGCGCATTGGTGGCGCAGGCGGCAAAGGGCCGTGATTATCCGACGTTGCAGGCGGGCGTGCTGGCTATGGTCGTGATTTACGCCGTGGTCACATTGCTTGGGGATCTCTTGCAACTGATCCTCGATCCGCGGCAGCGCGAAAGGCCAGGCGGATGACACGCTCCCGCGCCTCGCGCGCCCCTTTGATCATCGGCCTCGTGATCCTTGCCTTCTGGCTGTTCTGCGCATTCTTTGCCGGGGTGATCGCACCGCAGGATGCCTATGCCGACAATATCCTGCGCACGATGGAGCCTCCCTCGGCTGAGTTCTGGTTCGGCACCGATATGCTGGGCCGCGATGTGTTCTCGCGCGTGTTGACCGGCGCGCGCCCGATCCTGACCACCGCGCCGCCCGCAACCCTGGCCGGAGTGGCGCTTGGAGTGATCCTCGGGCTGGTGCTTGGCTATCTCGGGGGCTGGGCCGATGCGGTGTTCAGCCGGATCCTTGATACATTGCTGGCCATGCCGCTGATCGTGACGGCTATGCTGGTTCTGACAACGCTGGGCGGCTCGCCGCTGACGGTGACGCTGGTGATCACGGTGATCTACACACCCCTTGTCGCGCGCACCATTCGCGCCGCCGTCCGGGTCGAGGCGGCCAAAGACTATGCCATTTCAGCGCGGATCTGCGGTGAATCCGCCTTTGGTGTGATGTTTCGCGAGATCTTGCCCAATATCCGCCAGGTCGTGCTGATCGAGGCGATGACGCGCCTTGGCTATGCGTTTTTCACCATTTCGACGCTGAGCTTTCTGGGCCTCGGGCTGCAACCTCCCTCGACCGACTGGGGGCTTGCGGTGGCCGACTCCTATGGGCTGCTGACGGCGGGCATCTGGTGGGTGGCGACTTTCCCCGCCTTGGCGATTGTGTCGCTGGTGATCTCCAGCAACCTGATCGCCGAGGGGCTTGGCGCATTCGATGACTGAGAGGCCTCATGACCACATTGCCTGATCTGCCGCGCGCAAGCCGGGTGCCGCCGCCGTTCGAATGGCCGACATGGGGCTTGCTGACCTTGTGCTACGGGCTCTGGCTCTGGGCCGGGTTCTGGCTTTATCCGCTGGCGCCCTGGCTGGCGCTGATTGTCATCGGGGTCACTGTCGCGCTGCATTCTTCTTTGCAGCATGAGGTGCTGCATGGCCACCCAACCCGAAATGCGCGGCTCAACGAGGCGCTGGTCTGGCTGCCGATCGGGATCTTTTACCCCTATCGCAGCTATAAGCTGACCCATTTGCAGCATCATAATGATGAGCGCCTGACCGACCCGCATGATGATCCCGAAAGCTATTACATCGCCCTGTTCGACTGGCTCGGGATGCCGCGCCTCCTGCGGGCGGCGCGGATCGCGAATAATACGCTGATCGGGCGGGTGGTGATCGGGCCCTGGTTTGCGGTGACAGGCTTTACCCTGGCCGAGATGCGCCGCATCGCGGCGGGGGATTCCAGGATCCGCAACGCCTGGGCGCATCATCTTGCAGGTCTCGTGCCGGTGCTGGCCTTCATCCAGTTTGGTATGGGGATCCCGGCCTGGCTTTATGTGCTGGTCCCGGGCTGGATCGGGCTGGGTCTACTGGCGATCCGCACCTATTGCGAACATCAATGGGCCGAAGATCCGAACGGCCGCACGATCATCGTCGAGCGCTCGGTTCTGGCGCCGCTGTTTCTTTACAACAACCTGCATTTTGTGCATCACAAATTGCCGCGTGTGCCCTGGTATCGGCTGCCCGCCACCTATCGCGCGGCGCGCGGCGACTGGGCGCGGCTGAATGGGGGCTATGTATTTCCCAGCTATTTCAGCATCCTGCGGCGCTTCGCTTGGAAAGTGAAAGAGCCGGTTCCGCATCCGCGCTGGCGTCGAAACCAAGACGGGAAAGGGGACGCGCCATGAGCCTTGTGGTTTCTTTCGGCATGTATGACTGGCCCGAGGCCCAGGCGGCGAATGACGCGGCCTGGGCTGACATCCGGCCCGTTTTGCATGCCGCTGGTCTTGCGGCCCCGGCCCGGCTTGTCCGTCGCAACCGCGATTTGCCACCTGTGCCAGGCGGGATCCGGGGCCCCGGGGGGCGGTTGCTGGCCCCTGATCCGGCGCAGCTTGCCCCCGATGATCTGGATTTCACGGCGGTCTGGCACCATCCGGCGCTGCTGCTTGCCGAGATCTGCCATGGGGTGCTGGACCACAATTCCTTCCCGGGGCGCGAACGTGTGGGTCAGCTGGATTACGACGGTATCGACGGCTGCAGCGGCGCGGCCTATTCCAGCGCCCTGATTTGCCGCCCCGAAAATGCCGCCCGTATGCGCGATGCGCGCGCCCGCAGTTTTGCCGATCTGGTCATGGCGTTTAATTCCGAAGACTCGCTTTCGGGCATCATGGCGCTGCGCGATGATCTCGCGCAGCAGGGCCGTGCGCTTGCAGATGAGGCGAGGCTAATCGCCACAGGCAGTCATCGCCAGTCGGTGCGGGCTGTGATCACAGGAAGCGCAGATTTCGCCTCGATCGATGCCAGATCCTGGAGCCTCGCCCGTGACTTCGAGCCAGGCGCGGCCAGGCTGACGGTATTTGGGTTCACCCGAAAGCGCACTGGGATAGCGTTGATTGCTCCCAGTTCCTTCGCTTCCACCATACGCGAGGCATTGAAAGGATTGCGCAATCGCCGGGGAAAAGGTCCGTTTGGGGTGCAAAAGGCGGGCGACACAGGATGAAAACAGGGGCCTTGTAGCTCTGGCTGGCCGGGGCCTCGTCCAATGATGGCTCACCCTGGTCTTTCACCAGACTCCGCGGGATGCCTTTGGCCTGCCTGACCCGCCGCGAGCTTATAGCGCTACTCTGACGGCGGGCCTTCGATGCGTTTTGTTCATGTCTCAAGGATGACCTAACTCGGTCACCTGTCCCAAGAGCAAAGGCCTTGCACAATGTACGGAAACCACAGAAATGCTAAGCCATATAGGCTGTTAGCGCCTCCGGGATATTCTGCAGCGAAAGCGGTCGCAGGAAGCGGCGGATCGCCATGGTTCCGACCGAAGTTGCGCCGAAATTCGTCGAGGCGGGCCAGGGGCCGCCATGGACCATGGCGCCCACAACCTCGACGCCTGTGGGGAAGCCATTGGCGAGGATCCGCCCCGCCTTGCGTTCCAGCACCGGCAGCAGGGCTCTGACGGTTTCGCCGTCAGGGACGTCCATATGCAGCGTTGCGGTCAGCTGGCCCTCGAAGCATTCGGCAAGCTGAAGCATCTCTTCGGTCGAGCCGACGCGCACCACCAGACCGACCGGGCCGAACACCTCTTCCGAGAGGCTGTGATCGGCGAGGAAATCAGCTCCACTGACTTCATAGAGGCAGGCGCCGGCCTCGCGGCCCTCACGGATGTCCTCATGCAGGATGCGGACAGAGGGGTGGTCGTGGAAATGGCGGATGCCGGAGCGGCAGGCATCGGCAATGCCAGTGGTCAGCATCGCCTGCGGTTCGGCTTTGGCCAAAGCGGCAACCGCTGCCGCGGTCAGGACGTCCGCCGCCGCGCCATCGATCACAATCGCGATGCCGGGATTGGTGCAGAACTGGCCGGCCCCCATGGTCAGAGAGCCGGCCCAGCCGGTGCCGATCTCTGCGGCGCGGGTCGAGGCTGCGGCAGGCAGAATGAACATCGGGTTGACCGAGCCAAGCTCACCGAAGAAGGGGATCGGATCCGGGCGCTGCGCGCAAAGGTCGAAAAGGGCGCGTCCGCCGGCAAGCGATCCGGTGAAGCCGACCGCCTTGATCTGCGGATGCTGCACCAGGGTCGAGCCGACATCGCGGCGTCCGCCCTGGATCAGGTTGAAAATCCCGGGATTGAGGCCGCAGGCCGTGATCGCCGACAGGATGGCTTCGGCGATGATTTCGGCCGTGCCCGGATGGGCCGAATGGCCTTTCACGACGACCGGACAACCGGCGGCCAGCGCCGCTGCGGTGTCGCCGCCTGCGGTCGAAAAGGCGAGCGGGAAGTTTGAGGCACCGAAGACCGCGACCGGGCCGACCGGGCGCTGAACAAGGCGGATCTCGGGGCGCGGTGCCGGTTTGCGATCCGGTTGGGCGGCGTCATAGCGCAGGTCCAGATGCTCGCCAGAGCGGATATGCGCCGCGAAAAGCAGCAATTGCCCGACTGTCCGGCCGCGTTCGCCTTCAAGTCGGGCGGCAGGCAGGCCGGTTTCACGGCTGCCGATTTCGGTGATCGCCTCCGCCCTTGACTCGATTTCTTCGGCGATCTTTTCAAGGAAGGCGGCGCGGGTCTCGCGCGAGGTGCCGGCATAGGCCTGGAAGGCGGCGCCTGCGGCTTTGGCCGCCTGATCGACCAGCGCGACGGTTCCGACCGAGAAGCTCTGCGCCGGGCCGGAAACCGGCTCATTGCTGAATTTTGCTTC